>JAEZJP010000040.1 GCA_023415715.1 Bacillota bacterium | reverse complement strand
GCTCATGCTGGATGAACCAGCGGCAGGCCTGAATCCCAAGGAAACGGAAGAAATGAAGCGGTTTATATTGCGTTTAAGGTCCGATCTGAACACCACCATCCTGCTCATTGAGCATGATATGAAGCTGGTAATGGGCCTTTCCGACAGGATCACAGTTTTGAACTACGGTGAGAAGATTGCCGAGGGCACACCGGAAGAGATCCGCAGCAACGAAAAGGTCATCAAGGCATATCTCGGCGCAGAAGACAAGGACGACGACCTTGACGACCTGATGGAACTGGAGGCGCAGCCATGAACAATGATGTCATCCTTGCTATGGAAGGCGTAAACACCTTCTATGGCAAGATCCATGCGCTGCATGATATCAGCTTTGAGGTAAGGTGCGGTGAGATCGTAACGCTCATCGGCAGCAATGGCGCGGGGAAATCCACCACGCTGCGCACCATTTCATCCCAGCTTACACCTGCCACCGGGCGCGTGTTGTTTAAGGGCAGCGTCATCAGCCGTATGCCTGCCCACGAGGTGGTGGGGCTGGGTATTGCGCAGGTACCGGAGGGACGGAAGATTTTTCCTCAGCTTACGGTGGAGGAAAACCTGCAAATGGGCGCTTTCCGGGTGAAAGATCAAAAAAAGATCGCTTCAAACTTCGAGCGAGTGTATGCGCTCTTTCCGAGGCTGAAGGAGCGCTACCGCCAGCGGGGCGGAACGCTTTCCGGCGGCGAACAGCAGATGCTGGCCATCGGCCGGGCGCTGATGAGCGAACCTACGCTTCTATTGATGGATGAACCTTCCATGGGCCTTGCGCCCATGCTGGTGGAACTGATTTTTGAATCCATCCTCCAGCTCAACAAGGAAGGGATCACCATCCTGCTGGTGGAGCAGAACGCCAAGAAGGCGCTGAAGGTATCCCACCGGGGCTACGTGCTTCAAACCGGCGCAATTACCCTTCACGGAACAGGCAGGGAACTGCTCAGAAACGATACCGTAAGGGAAGCGTATCTGGGATAAGCAATCTCCATAACATAAAACGAGCCGGCCGCAGTTTGCGGCCGGTTTTCGTGTCAACGATTGCTTTTTACCTGAGCAAAAAGTCCAGGATGTTCATACCTGTATCTGTCTGCGCCCTGTACAGTTCCGTATAGCCGCATTGGGTGCAGGATAGGGTGATGAATTTCTTGTTCTGCACATCGAACAGCTTTGCGAAATTCCCGCCTGTGGCCTGAAACTGGTCGGATTCATACTGGGTGTTGCCGCACTTTGGGCAAACGTAATTTCTGCGTTCCTGATCCATACAAAAGCACTCCTTCTTATATAGGCCGGCATGGCCTGGCAGCTTGATGATAGCACAGCCAAACCCAGGCTTCAATGCACGGTGCATCAAATGTCGTTTCGGCCGTTTGACTCATCGGTCTTGACACAGTCTCACGCTGACATGCCGGCGGTATCATCGGTTTCCTTTGGCGTCTATTGTCCCGCGTGAGGGTATGATGTAGAATAGAACAAGGCTGCAGATTGCACAAGAATTGGATAGGGGTGGCCTTTTATGTTACAGTATTTTTTCACTTACGATTCCGAAATTCCTGCTGGACTGGCGGTAAAGAATTTCTCTCCTACGCATCTAAAATGGCTTGCGGTTACTTTTCTTTTGATAGTCTTGGCGGTCTTGCTCTTCCGCCGCCAAAACGCTTCGGTACGCAAAAAGCTCTTGCGGGGAACTGCCCTATCCATCGTCGCTTTGGAACTTGTAAGAACAGTCTGGCTGCTTATAGTGGGCCATTATGAACTTTACCGGCATCTGCCGCTGCACCTGTGCGGCGTGATGATCCTGGTGGAATTTCTGGCGGTATACACAAACAAGCGCTTTTTCAAGGAGTTTGCTTATGCTGCCGGGCTGCCTGGTGCAGCCATGGCCCTTTTGACGCCTGAGCCAAGCGGTTATCCTCTCTGGAACATACAATACTTGCAAAGCATTTTCATCCACGCATTGTTGGTTTTGGTGCCTTTGTTTTTGATTGCAGGGGACGGTTTTCGCCCCAGTCTGCGCATGCTGCCGCTAAATTTTGCGGCTTTGATGGGGCTTGCGGCTTTATGTTTCGGTATCAATTTTCTACTGAACAGCAACTACATGTTTGTGCGTTTTGCCCCTACGGACACGCCCATTGCGCTGTTTGACCAATGGGTGGGCTGGCCGGGCTACATTGGGCTATTGCTTACATTGGTGTTTGCTTTCTGGCTTTTGATGTACTTGCCCTGGGAGATTTCCGCAAGGCGGAAGAAAATAAAGCAAAAAAAAGCCGCGGCTTTATAGGCCGCGGCGATCATCCTCTGACAAATCCATGCTTTTGCCGGCAGGGGTTTGTTATTTTTTGCCCTGGTCATGATATGCAAACTTCTTATTCCTCATCCCAGAACAAAAGGTCAAAGGACGGATATTCATGTGTTCCGCTGTCGTCCACTACCTGATACATGCCGGTGCATTTGCCGTACATTTTCACCTGGGTATCCACTGTGAGGGTTGGTTCTTCCGTCGTCTTTACAACGATGATATCTCTGTAAACGGATTTGATCTGGCGGAAAGCCATGTATACCAGCCAGGCTTCGCCTGATTTTTCGATCTTCTTCACATAGGCATTGTATCCCATGATCCGCCCGGTATACCCTTTGATCTTGTTGGTGAGGGTTGTATGGGCTGGCTTGATGGCCTCGGCCTTTACCTTTACCTCCTGTTCGGTGTCGCTGAATGCACGGGTGCCGAAAAAGGAGTACTTCTGGCTGTTCAGGCCTTCTTTGGAGAACACCATATCAATGGAATAATTGCCCTCCGCCGATGTATCGATGGTGAAGGAGAATTTGCCGTTGCCGCCTACCTTGTCCTCGGTGGTTTTGCCGTTGACAGTGCACGCCGCAAGCACACCCTTATCAGTGATGCCTGAGATGGTAAGCTTGTTGGTAGTCAATTCATCGGGGAATGTTGTATCAAAGTTTACAGGCAGGAGCGTTTTGTCGTATGTGATTTCTGGGAAAGACAAATCATCAACTTCCACGTCGTTCACTGCGACGGTAAAGGCCATGACATAAACACCCTCCTGGGGCAGCTCCACCGGCAGGGAAAACTTACCGGACCGGTCGGCGGTATCTTTCACCGATACATATTCGGCAGTACCCATTCTGACAACGGATCCGGAGATCACAGCGCCCGGCTCGCTGACGCCCTTCACGGTAAAGGAAGAACTGTTGGTTTGCTTGGGCGGCGCTGCGGTAATCTCGGTTTTGCCGGCGGTGCTTACGCTGGCTCCGATTCCAGCTCCCGTTCCGGTGCTGGTGCCTGTACCGGGCAAGGGAAGCACGCTTAAAAAGCGCCATGTATCCATGACTTCGTTGAGGGCGTTGTTATCCTTGGCGCTGACGGTACGGTCAAACACCTGATAATCCACAGTAATGGTGTAGCCGTTGCGGATGGTGCGCCGGGCAAAGCCGCGATGATCCACCTTGCCGCCAATGCGCTGCACATATTTAAGCATCAGGAAACGCCCATACGCCGTAGTATTTTTCCATTCGGCGCTGTCGTAGGTAATGCCCAGCGCTTGGAAGGCTTCCCCGTCAAGATGCTCCCGGCGGTATTTGGCACGGGTGGTAACGGTTTGCTGATCGATGTCAAAATAGGTCTGGGCGTCCACATCATTCAGCGCGCTGATCTGAAGGCAGGTATGCCCGTCCTCACCCCAGGCCTGCAAAAGGATACCTTCCGCCTGGAATTCCTGAAGCGCTATCTCCAGGGTGGTTCCTTTGTTCTGCAAAAACTCCACGTAGCTTTCCATGTTATCCGGCGTCAGGACAGTATAGGAATCGGGGATTTCAACTGTTGCGGATATTGTGTCAAGCGTTACCGCCTGGCACAGCCCCGGCAGCGCAGACACAAAGCACAGCCCAAGAACGATTAGGACAAAGGCGAATTTGCGCATCCGAAACACCATCCTTTATGGGGCATTACTCATTGGGCAAAAGCCAGTTAAGCCTTGCTTCCGGAATGGATACCTTGCCGCCGGCAAGCGTTACTTCCCGCAGGACTCCGGTCAGCGTACAGAGCACAACGGCATTCTGATTCAGTTCCAGACCGCTTAAGTCTTCGCACAGCACCGCAACGGGATTTGCGCTTCCTTCTGTTGAGATGACTGCCAGAGGCTGGCCGCCCTGACCTGAAAGAGTCAGGATTTGGCCCTCATATTTTACCTGGGCATCCTTGTAGGATGCCGGTTTTGCGGTCAGCTTGTCATAGCCGATGCTTCTTAGCTTCTTTTGGAAGGCATCCTGCTCGTCCAAATCGCTCTTGATCCGAACGACCGTAAGCTTATCCTCACCTTTCAGGTAACCCGTAAGGGAAGCGCGGATGGTGAATGTGTTTTCTCCCAGCCGGTCAAGGCCGACTTCGCAGGTAAAGCTGCCATCCTCCGATACGACCGCATCATAGGTTTTAGTGCGGTAAAGAACCTGCACAGTGCTGCCGGGCAGCACGGCGCCGGTGATAACAGTACGATTATCCGCTACACCCTGCGTTATGGGTGTTACGATCAGCGGTGCTTTTTCCTGCTCCAGCATTACCGTGAAAGCTACGACACCATATCCCTTTTCACCGATGGCATGGATGGTTACCAGGTTCTTTCCGTTTTTGGTCAGTTCGCGGATCAAGCATGTAAAGCGCCCTTCGCTATCGGAGGTAAACCGTTCGTATCCCTGGCCGTTGACATAATACCTAAGCGGCGTATTGGGATCCGTAACGCCTGTAACCGTTAATTTCGCCGTTTTGGAAACCGAGGGGACATAATCCAATGTCAAAGCCGTCTCATCCCGCTGCACCTTGACTTCGGCGGGAGCCGGCGTGGGCGTGGGCTGAATATTCAGCGTAGCCTTAAGCGCCGGGGTAACGGAGGGTGCGGGCGTGTGCTGCGCGCCCAGGAACAGTATGGAAGCGGCGGCCGCATTCAGGGCTGCTTCATCCGCTTGCGTAGGTTCCCTGCCGATGATATCGGCTGAAACGGCATAAACCTTTCCGTAGCGCACCGTGGCATAGGCGATTGTCTGAACGGACAGCGACTGCATGGAAGCGTTGCCACGAAAAACCGCGAACTCGGGCAGTTCCTCGTTCCACGCGCCGCTTAATAACCCGCCTGACCTGGCCATTTTCAAAAGGAAGTCTTCCTTTTGTTCCGCAGTCATGGAGTAGGCGTCCTGTGCGTTGAACTGATCCGGAAGGGCCTTTATCTGAACCCTTATCTGCCCGCCCTCGGCCGGGAAGGCTTCCAGCAGTGTTCCGTTATCTTGAAAGCTCGCGGCCAAGGCTTCCGAAGTTGTGCCCAGCATCTTGATTTCCTGATCATGGTCTTTCAGATTGGCCAGTGTCAATACTTGCCAGTCGCCGGGAAGATATAGCCGCAGCCCCTCCTCCGGAAAGGAGTAGGAGGCGGTTTCCCCAAGTGCCGTGCTTACTGAAAGCAGACACATTAATAGCAGAAACAGCCACAGACAGCTTGTCCGACGCATTGATAAGCCCCCATCCGGTCCGGCAAGATTTTAAGCCGGTACCTGATTTCATATGCATGCATTTTACCATATTGCGTTAACGTGCGCAAGGAAACGGCTGTAAACATTTGTGTTTTAAAAGGAAAGGCCTTGTCTTATGACTGCATGCATGTTTCTTCAGATGATGGGCCATAATAGGTCCATCACGAAGGAAAAGGAGGGGGGAGTATGCTTTACTTAAGGCAGGCTAGGCCATACAGGAAAAGGCACACGAACCTGGCAGTCTTAATGGTCAGCGCCATTTTTCTGGCAGGCGCGCTGTTCATGGCTTTTTACCGCCATCCCGCAGCCCGTGAAACAACCGCGGCCGTACAGGAGAATGACCCGCTCCCTGTTGTTTTGACCGATATACCGATAGTGCTGCCCGATTCCATTCAAAAAGGTATGCCCGCTGGATTAGGCCTTGTGAAAGTTGTTCCGGCGGAAGCTGAGCTTTGGGCGGGAAAGATGCTTTTGATCGACGAAGACCATCCAGTTCCGGGAAGGGCTGCTCCGCCGAACACATTGAGCATTGCAGCGGAGGGGGAAGGTCAAATCGCCGTGCGCACGCCGCGGCCCAACACCGATCTGGAAGTGATCAAGGCGCTGAAAAAGATGTTTTCCATGGCCCGCTCTCAAAAAGTGAACAGCTGGCTTGTATGGGAAGGATCACGATCCTATGGCCAGCAGTTGGAGCTGCAACTGGAACGGCTGAAACAGCATGCCCAAACGATGACGCTTACGGAAGCGGCAAAGCTGGCCGCCGGGGAGGTGCCCGCCCCAGGTTACAGCGAGCATCAGCTACCCTATGTGGTGGATCTCCGCCTTGCGGAAGGGTGGAATGCAGCGCCGGTGGATGCGCCTTTGAATGCGTCGGCCGATGGGAAGCTTCTTTTGAGCAGCGCCTGGCAATACGGCTTTATTCACCGCTACGGCAATAAAACAGCCCCGCCCTATGAGGACGAGGCATATCATTTTCGCTATGTAGGCGTGGCGCACAGCACTATCATGCATGCGCTCCATGTGGACTTTCCAAGGTATCTTGCTTTTTTAAGAGAGGAAGGGATATTCACCTATTACGAGGGGGGAGTGCCACGTTATACCGTTTTGTGCAAACGGGTGGCAGACGGGCTTTCCTTCTCCATTCCGGAAGGCTGCCTTTGGGAAGCTTCCATGGATAATACGGGATATGCGGTGATGGCCGTAACATACCCTGAAACGGAAGAATGAATCATTATTAAACGGAGCGGGCACTTGTGAAAGGGAAGAACACAAACCGTACGTGGCCGACGATCTGGTTGCGGTGAAGCGCACCCACATACCGGCTGTCGTTGCTGTTGTCCCGGTTGTCGCCCAGCACAAAGTACTCGTCGTCTTTTAAAGTGAGCGGCGCCATGGAATTGTCCTTGTCGTTCCGGCTGGGGGTTAAAAAGGGCTCATCGACAGCCTTGCCGTTCACATATACCGTGTTTATGCCGGTTCTCTGGTCATACTTGATTTCCACCGTATCGCCTGGTAATGCGACAAGACGCTTTACGAAATATTCCGTTCGGTTTGGATAACGGCAAATGATCACATCCTGCCGGGAGGGCGATCCCAATATGTATTCGGGCTTGGTGACAAACATAAGCTCTCCGTTTTGAAGCGTGTCCGTCATGCTTTCCCCGTCCACCCGGATGGGCTCGAACAAAAAGTTGCGCACCAATAAAGCGATGGCTACAGCGGCTGCAAGGGTCAGCACCCAGCTTAGAATCTCCTTGCGAACTCGCTTATGTTTTAATTCTTTGTTCGTAGGCTGGGTGCCGGGGGACATATTATTCTGGGGAAGAACACTCATGGGAAAGGCCTCCTTTTGTGGATTTTAATATTTACCAGGCAAGCCGGGCAAGAACGGTATACGCCTCCTCGCCTGCTGAAACCATGGGGAGCAGGCATAGGGCCAGTGTGCAGGCCAGTGCGATAACAGGCCTCAAGTATTTGCGGCCATCCGCGTCGGGGTTAAGGAGGAGAAGCCCGGCAGCCTCCATAAGGCGTGTCTTTTCTTCGACCGAAGCCCAAACAGCGGAAAGATGGTCTTTTTCGGAGCTCATTTCCAATCCTCCTTTGCTTTTTTAAGCTTCTTTCGTATGCGGTGAAGGCCAATCTTCACCTGGGGAATGCTCTTGTGAAGCGTTTTGGCAATCTGCTGGTAATCCATGCCGCTGACAGCAAACAACAGCAGCATTTCGCGCTGCTCTTCGTCAAGATCGTTCAGGGCCTGAAACAGCCCCGTGTAGATCTCGCGGCGGATACACAGGCTTTCCGGCGTTTCTCCGCCCGCTTCTTCCGGCAGAATGTCAAAGGGCACCGGTTGATGCTTTGATCTGCGCAGCATATCGATACTTTTGTGGCGGACAAGCGCACCCAGGAAGGTTGCGAAGGAAAAATCGGGCCTATAGGCGTTTCTGTGAAGGTACAGATCTGCAAAGCATTCCTGGACCACATCCTCAGCAAGGTGCGCATCCTTGACAAGGCTTGATGCCAGGTGCAATGCTCCTTCCCGGTGGCGCAGGACAAGCGTTTCAAACGCCTGCTGGTCGCCGTTCTTCACGCGTTGCATGAGGGTGTTGTCGTCCTGCAAACCGGTCCCTCCCTCCGCCGCGCCCGCGTGTACATGATAATACTCGCAGGCAAAAGTAAAAAGTTACACCATGAAGCGAAAAATTTATATGGAAAATAATGAATATGCCCCGCCCATAAGGGACGAGGCGTTTTTTTGTCTTTGGTGCAATGCGATTACCACCTAATCATGCCCAGTAGGAATCGTGCGTATTTTGTCCAGGGGATAGATCACCAGCCGCACGCGGCCAAGTATGGCATCCCGCTTGATCGGCCCGATGATATGGCTGTCGGTGCTGTGGATGCGGTTGTCCCCCAAGACAAAGTATTCATCCGCCTTGAGGATGATGGGGCCGAAGTTGTAGTCGGCAGGGTAGGTGATGTAATCTTCCGTAAGCGCCCTGCCGTTCACAAGCACCACATCTTTTTTGACCTCCACCGTGTCACCCGGGATGCCCACCACCCGTTTCACATATGTGTCTTCACGGTCGGGATAGCGGCAGATCACCACATCCAGCCTTTGGGGCTCTAAACGCCAGTAGTCGGCCTTTGATACCAGTATGAATTCATTATGTATCAGCGTCTGGCTCATACTCTGGCCATCTACCCGCAGGGGCTTAAGCACGAAGAATTGGACAAGCGCGGCAACTAAAATGGCGGCAGCAAAAACGGCCACCCAGGACAGTATTTCGCGGATGGCCTTTTTTGTCTCCACGGCGGGATCGGTTTGTGTCTCGGGAAAAGGCAGGAGCGGAAGCGGGTCTGAACGCTTCGGTTTCTCGCCGTCATTTCGCTTGAGCACTTTTGCCCCCCTTCCCGCCGGCGCTTAAGGACAAACGCTTACTTTATGTTGCGGGCTTCGTTGAACGGGAAAAAGACGAACCGCACGTGGCCGATGATCTGGCTGCGGGAAATGGGGCCGATGTAGCGGCTGTCGTTGCTGTTGTCCCGGTTGTCGCCCATAACGAAGTATTGGTCCGCTTTAAGAGTCAAAGGCGCCATGGCGTTGTTGCTGTTGTTCCGCTCCGGCGTAAGATAGGGCTCGTCCACCGCTTCCCCGTTAACAAACACGGTGTTGGTGCCAATCTGGCGGTCATATTTGATCTCCACTGTATCCCCGGGAAGGGCGATAAGACGCTTGACAAAATACTGGTTGTTGCGGCCGGGATATTTGCAGATGATCACATCCTGGCGGGAAGGCGAACCCAAATAATATTCGGGCTTCGTGACAAAAACCAGTTCCTTGTCCAGCAGCGTATCGGTCATGCTCTCCCCATCCACACGGATGGGTTCAAACAGGAAGGTACGAATCAAAAATGCAGCTACCACGGCTGTTACAATGGTCAGAATCCAGCTTACTATTTCTTTTTTCGCATCCTTCTTCGGCTTCGCTTGTATGCTTGCCTGGCTGTCGGTTTCAGGTTTTTCTTCAGGCATGGCTTCCTTTTCGGGTTCGGTACTCATGAGGGGTAGTAGCCTCCTTCGTGCGCTTTAAGGGCATATGCTTCGCTTTTTTTCCAAACCTAGAAAATGCCTTCCAGTCCCGGAAGGCAGGCAGGTCATTCAGGTTGCGCAAGGCTGGCAGGGCCTGGGGATAACACCTTCTTGCGGCGCTTTAAGAAAACTGCCCGGTCCATCATCACGATGCGCCCGCACTTAAGACACTTAATCTTGATGTCGGCACCCGTGCGGATGACGGTCCATTCATCGCTGCCGCAGGGATGCGTTTTGCGTGTCTGGATTCGGTCGCCCAGCCGGATATCCTCCATTCGCCTGACCTCCAGCAAATAGTTGCAACTATTATAATCCATCGCTTAGCAAGTTTCAACACCCATCCGTTGGCAAATTGCGCACAATGTTCCTGTGATTCCGAAGGCAGGCGGCTTATATTTGAGAGAATGTACGGCCCCGTTTTTGACCAAAAGCAAGAAAATGGCGCCTTTGGCCGTTTTTATGCTATACTGTATAGGAATAAACAGGTTAAGGCGGTGGTGTCGTGCCTGCACAGGCGTATGAGATCGTGGCTCTGGGGGCGCGGTACTGGTTTGCCTTTTTGGGTGTGATCATCGTCTGGCGCAGCTTCATGTGGCTGCGTAAAGACGCCAATCAGCGGCGCAAGCGCTTGAGGAAGCTTCCCGACGCGGGGCTGGTAGGTGAGCTGGTGGTGCTGGCAGGCAGCGAAACGCTGCCGCCGGGAACGGTGATTCCGCTTCCCAGGGAGGGCACGCTGGGCTGTTTGCGCAGCTGCGATGTAAGCATACCCTGTCCCGGCGTGGCAAACCGCCACGGGGATTTCCGGTTTGAAGACGGTGTGGGGCTGATTATAACGCCAGCCCCGCATTTGAATGTTGTGGTGGACGGCGAGGAGCCTGCGCCTGATCAAAGGGAATGGGTCATGCACCACGGTTCCCGGCTGGTGGTAGGCGACGCGCTGCTTCGCATGCGTTTGTTTATGGGCCTCACAACAGCCCATTCCGCCGCGTTCCAGCAGGAGCCTGCCGATGAGGAACTGCCGCCGGAACTGGTTGCTGTTGAGCCGGAATGGCAGGAAGAGGACGGGTACGAATCCCCCCAACCCCAACCGGTGATTATGGAGGAAAACGTAAGTCCCGACTGGGAGGAATATACGCAGCCGCACCGGCAGCAGATCCTTTCCTGGCAGGATACGGGCCGCTACGCTTATGACAGGCGGTATCAAATACCTCAGCCTCCTTTAGAACCGGAGGACGGGATGGAGGAATGGCCCGTCCCCTACGAAACGGAACAGCCTTCGCCGGATGAGTGGCAAAATCCTGATGAGGCCGAGCCACCGCCCAACCGGCGCAGTATGTTTCATAGAAGGAGACGGTAGCGTATGAAAGGAAGGAAACGGGACCCGGCATGGATGCTGATCAGCGTCGTGATGTTGTTCTTTTTCAGTGCCTTTCTGCTCATCTCCTTTCAAAATGAGCAGGTGAACTGGCAAGGGCTGCTGTTGAGCTTTGCGGTGCCTGCCATGATCTTTATAGGCTCTATGGTTCTGCCAAGGCTTTTCCCGGCGGACAAGCTTCTTTTATCGCTGACCAACTTTCTGTGTGCGCTGGGCGTGCTTCTTTTATACCGCATCAAGCCGCAGTACGGCCTTGACCAGGCGGTCCGCTACGGCGTTGGGCTGGGCTGCATGCTGATTACCATCCTGGTGGTGCACAGGGTGCGCTCCTGGCGCTGGCTTGCGTTTGCTTCCATCTTCCTTTCCCTGGGCGCGCTGGCGCTGCCCATCGCCGTCGGCACAACCATCAACGGTGCGAAAAGCTGGATCAGTATTGCCGGCCAATCGCTGCAGCCCAGCGAGCTTGTGAAGCTGTCCTACCTGGTGGTTTTGGCCTATTACATGAGTCACCGCCGCATGCTTCCCTGGCTGTTCCTGGCTGTTGGCAGCCTCGGGCTTTTGATGCTGCAAAAAGACCTTGGCACGGCGCTTATGTATTATTCCTCCGCGCTGTTTTTGTTCTATGGCTCCACCAGCAACCTGCCGCTAACAATGCTGGGGCTTGCGGGCGGCGCTGGGGCGGCGTTTGCCGGCTATGAGATGTTCGATCATGTGAAGCGCCGCGTCGCCGCCTGGAAAAACCCCTGGGCCGATTATCAAAACTCCGGGTTTCAGATCGTGCAGTCGCTGATCGCCATCGCCAGCGGAGGGCTTTTCGGCGTCGGCCTGGGCCTGGGTTCGCCCAGGGATATACCGGAATATACGTCCGACTTTATATTTGCGGTTCTGTGCGAGCAGTTCGGCGTAATTTTCGGTCTTTGCGTGCTGTTGATCTATGTGGCGTTGATTATTCGCGGCGTCAGCATTGCCATCGCGTCCAGGGAAAGCTTTCATGCCCTGCTGGCTATGGGCTGCGTGGTGATGCTGGGGGTGCAGACGTTTGTCATCATCGGCGGGGTCATCAAGCTGATCCCCCTCACCGGTGTGACCATGCCTTTTGTCAGTGAGGGCGGAACATCCCTGGTGTCCTGCCTGTGCCTGGTCGGCATGCTGCAGGGTGTGGCCAGCCGCAATGAGGACCTGCTCAAAGAGGATGCCCGCCTGGCCAGCCTGGGCGTTAATGACTCAAATTGATACCAATTCAAAGCCTGAACGCATCGTCGCTGCTGATTTTTTCGCGCATGACTGCGTCATCTTCCGCTCCACGTAGCGCTGCTACGCGTCGCTCCGATTCCTTGTCCTGCACGAAAACCTCTCGCAGCTTTGGATGCATTCATGCTTTTCATTGGTATAAGGGGGTGCGGCTGTGAAACAGCAGCGCATGAATTTCAGACTGCTCACCTTGCTTTTGCTGGGAATGTTCGCATTGCTGGCTGTGTATGGCGGCTTTAGCGTGATCATGTACGGCAGCCGGTGGGTTGCCCACCGCGGCAATACAAGGCAGCTAAATGACGCCGCTTTGCGCGGGGATGTGCTGGACAGGAATGGCGTTGTGATCGCCACGACCACTGCCGACGGCAAGCGCGTCTATCAGTCGGATGAAAATAGCCGCCGTGCCGTGGTGCATTTGCTGGGCGATGAAAAAAAGAATGTGGCCAACGGCGTGGAGTCATTCAAGGCCAGTTATCTTTTGGGCTTTGAATCCACCTTGACGGAACGGCTTGCGCAGATGCTTAACGGGGAAGACCGCAAGGGCGACAGCCTGACGCTTACCGTGGACAGCCGGCTTTGCGTAAGCATCATGAAAGCCTTTCCAAGGGGGACAAACGGCGCCGCCGTGGTCATGAACTATAAGACTGGGGAAGTGCTGGGCATGGTCAGCTTGCCCACTTTTGACCCGAATAACGTCGATGCAGTGTCGGAGTCTGATCCGAACACACCCTTCTGGAACAGGGTGACGCAGGCAAAATATCCTCCGGGAAGCACATTCAAGATCGTTACAATGGCCAGCGCGCTGATGAACATACAGGACGTTTCGAGCCGCACATTTAACTGCACGGGCCAACTGCCTGTCTTGAACGGGGTGATCACCGACTTTGGCGATGCCGTGCATAACGATAGAACATTGACTCAGGCTTTTGCCGTAAGCTGTAATAATATATTCGCCTCCGTCGCGTTGGAACTTGGGGACGACAGGCTGCGCAAAACGGCGGAAGCATTCGGCTTCAATGATAATTTTCTGTTTAGGGATCTGGTGGTGGAAAACAGTGTCTATCCCACCACCGGGCGGGACAAGCTGCAAATTGCATGGTCCGGGGCCGGACAGGGTAATGTGGAGACCACACCGCTGCACATGTGTATGGTGGCCGCTGCGGTAGCCAACGGCGGGGTCATGATGGAGCCGGGGCTCATTAAGGCCGTCATCAATGAAAACGGCGCATCGCGCAAAGAATATACGCCCAAGGTATACAGAAGGGCGATCCCCGAGGATATTGCCCAATTCATCAAATCGGCCATGCGTACCGTGACCATGTCAGGCACAGGCGTCAATGCCCAGGTGGAAGGCCTGAAGGTATGCGGCAAGACGGGTTCCGCCGAAACCACGATCAATCAGGAGAATGTGGTGCACGGCTGGTATGTGGGTTTTCTGGACGAGCCGGATCTGCCCTATGCCGTCAGCGTGATCGTGGAAAGGGGCGAGAGCGGCAGTGGGTCGGCCGCGCCTATCGCGAAGCAAATATTCCAATACTTGAAGAATAACTATCGGTAAACATGGAAAAAGGGACTGCCTAAAAGCCTGGCAGTCCCTTTCGAATATATTTTATGCCTCGTTTCTTGGGTCCCGGCTTTTTTGCTTGGGAGCAAGGGGATTGATATACTCGATCTCCATCTGGTCAAAGCTGATGGTTTCCATGAAATGTTCCTGGGTGAAGCGGGTCTGGCCGAACTCCTCCCATTCCCGCTGGTTTTTTGCAAGCCATAGCGGGCGGGACAAGTCCAGTTCTTTTAGTGCCGTCTGCAGCGCTTCCATGGGATCATCCCTTGTGCAGGGGGCGGTAGTTTGCTTTATGATGCGGTGTCCTTTGATGATACGGACCCATAGGCTGGATGATTGCAAAAGCGTATCCTCCTTGAACGGGATGATATCATTATGGGCCAAGCTTGGCTAAAACGCAATATGCTGTATTGCCATACCCTGTAAACCGCGATATAATGAAAAACACATTTGTATTTTTCAGGAGGGATACACCGGATGGAAATGACCTTCTGCCCCCTTTTCAGCGGGTCCAGCGGTAATGCGCTGTATGTAGCCACGGAACGTACGCGGCTGCTGATAGACGCCGGCCTGCCCGGGAAAGCGGTGGTGGATGCCTTATGCCAAATTGGTGTCAATCCCGCCAGCCTGTCGGCCATCCTCATCACCCACGAGCATTCGGATCATGTGAAGGGCGCGGGGATATTGAGCCGGAAGTTCAACCTGCCCATATACGCCACGCCCGGCACATGGTATGCCATGGAGCGGGCCATTGGCCCTGTCAGCCAGCGCAACCGCCGGGAGTTTTATCCCGATACGGATTTTTATGTGGATGAGATCGGCGTAACGCCTTTTTTGATCCCCCACGACGCGGCGGAACCTGTAGGCTATAGGCTGAGCCACAGCACTTTCAGCGTGGCAACTGCCACGGATATGGGCATCATACGCAAGAACGTACTGGAGCAGCTGGCGGGGGTTGATCTGCTTCTTTTGGAGAGCAACCATGACCCGGAAATGCTACGCCAGAACCCGCATTACTCCCAGGCGCTGAAAAAGCGCATCCTTGGCAACAAAGGTCATCTGAGCAACGATGCCTGCGCCGAGGCGGTGTTGTCTTTGGTGGCAACCGGCGTGCGCCACGTGGTGCTGGGGCACTTGAGCGCCGAAAACAACCTGCCGGAACTGGCGTACAGCACCACCTGCCGCCTACTCTCCGGCGCGGGACTTGTCTGCGGCCAGGATGTGACCGTGGACATGGCCTGGCGTGACCGGGTGGGCAATGTATACGTGATAAGGGATGGCCGGATGGAAAAGGCGCAGTGCGTGTGAGAATAAGGGGGAAACAGGTTGTCCAGACTGGAGAAGACCATCGGTGCGCGCAGTGTACTGATATTGCTGCTCGTAACGGTGCTGCTGAGAACCGGGCTTACGTTCTTAATCAACCTGCTGATAAGTGAGCAGGCTTTGAATCAGACGGAAATTTATTACGCACTCACGATGCTCCAGGAGATCGTTGCAATAGGCCTCCCGGTGTTTGCGTTTATTTACCTTTTCCGCCCCAGGTACATGCCGGTTTTGAAAACGCAATTGGCCTATCCAACCTTCGGCGCGGCCGTGCGGACAGTGCTGGCAGCCATCATCGGAGCGTGGGCGCTGGAACTGTATATATCCCTGTGGTCGCTATTGCTGGAGGCGCTGAACCTCAAAATGTGGGTGCCGGATGTGCCCCTTCCTGACAACGGCGCTCAAATCATATTGGCCTTGGCGGCGGTAGGTATCACGCCTGCCATATTGGAAGAATTGCTTTTCCGCGGCGCTTTGCTGGAAGGGTTGAAAAGAGAGTTAAAGCCAAGAACAGCGCTGATCCTGACCGCGCTGCTGTTCGCCTTCATGCACGGCTCTCTGACAGGTTTGCCGGCCCATGTCGCGCTCGGGCTTGTGATTACGCTGCTGGCACTCAGGCAGAATAATCTGCAATTGCCCATGATTTATCACTTCTCCCACAACGCAGCTTCCCTTATTATTTCCATGTACTTCCGCAACGCAATGGAGGGCGTGGATTTGGAGGCCCAGTCGCAGGCGTTGCAGGGTACCTCCATGCTTCCGGCGGTGTTCGGCGTACTTTCCATGGCACTGATGGCCACCTTCGCGTTTTGGTTTCTGATGCGGCCGCTGCTTCAATCCTCCGGCGCACCGAAGGCCGCGGTCATCCCCGCCGAAACTCCCATGGTGCATCATAACCACAGAACAGTGATCCTTTTGACGGTGCTTCTGTTCCTGCTTTTACTCCCCTGGTACGCGCTGGATTTCTTTCCGGTGTGAAGACGAAAGAGGCAATATGCAATCGGCAATACTTTGTCTGGGCAAACTAAGGGAGAAGCATTGGCGGCAGGCCGCAGACGAGTACTTGAAACGGCTTTCGCGCTATGGCCGCGTGGAAGAAATAGAGCTCGCCGATGAGCCGGAGCCTGCGGAGGAAAGCGAGGCGCTTTGCCGGCAGGTGCTGGATAAGGAAGCCGCAAAGCAGCTTGGCCGGCTAAAGCCCGGGGACTACGTGATCGCGTTGTGCATAGATGGCAAGCAGTGGGACAGCATGGATTTTGCCAATCATCTGGCGGAGCTTCCGCAAAAGGGCTACCAGCGCATTGTGTTCATGATCGGGGGCTCGCTGGGGCTGGGAATTGCTGCGGTCAGCCGAGCCGATGAAAAAATGTCGCTGTCTAAAATGACCTTTCCCCATCAGCTGGCACGGGTGCTTTTGTTGGAGCAGATCTACCGGGCCGCAAAGATCAACGCGGGGGAAAGGTATCACAAATAGAATGGGTGGGAAAAGTTCCCGCCCATGTTTCATATGCAGATTCCTGATATTATATATATATCAGTGCGTTTGGCAGGGATAACCGCGAAGCGTGGGGAAATATGGATACATCGTTTTACGTCAGTCAACACGCCTGCCGGGCCAATTCGCTGGAACATTAGAGGAGGGATGAGGTTGTACAATCTGTTGATTGGGGGAGCCGCAGGACAGGGTATCGACACCACGGCGGCCATTTTGGAAAAGCTTCTTAAGAGGGCAGGGTACAGCGTTTTTACCATGCGTGATTTTATGTCCCGCATTCGCGGCGGGCATAACTTCTGTACCATCCGTTTCGGCACGGATACCGTGCGCAGCCATAACGGGCGGTTTGACGGCATTATCGCCATGAACCTGGAGACTGTGGAACTGCACAAGGATGAGCTTTCTGAAAACGGGTTTATCCTTTGCGATGAAAAGCTGGGTGTAACTGATCCCCGGGCTATTGCGCTGAATATGGATGACCGGGCCAAGGCGCTTGGCAACCCCCGCGTTGCGGGGAGCATCGCCGTGGGCGCCATACTGAAGCTGTTTGGGGAAAACATGGATCAGGTGGAGGATGTGTTCAAAGAGGCCGTCCATACCCAATACCTGGACGTAAACCTTAAAGCTGTTAAGGAAGGGTACTATCTTACGGAAAAAAGGTTCGACCATCATGACGGGGCCTTTGAAGGCTATTTGCTGATAAGCGGCAGCAAGGCGCTGGCCTTGGGCGCGCTGGCGGCCGGGCTGAAGTTTTATTCCGCCTATCCCATGTCACCCTCCACAGCCATTATGGAATACCTGGCAGAAAAAA
Organism: Bacillota bacterium; assembly: GCA_023415715.1. Taxonomy (GTDB): domain Bacteria; phylum Bacillota; class Clostridia; order Christensenellales; family Aristaeellaceae; genus JAEWAH01. The sequence goes on along the minus strand of JAEZJP010000040.1, from coordinate 16,136 downwards.
GCCGGGAGGCCGGGGTGGTGGTGGAACAGGCGGAGGATGAAATTGCCGGCATCAATATGGCCATCGGCGCTTCCTTTGCAGGGGCGCGGGCCATGACAGGCACATCCGGCGGCGGTTTTTCGCTGAAGGTAGAAGCGCTTGGCCTATCCGGCATGGCTGAAATTCCGCTGGTAGTGGTGGATGTGCAGCGGCCCGGCCCTGTAACCGGCCTGCCCACCCGCACGGAGCAAAGTGACTTGAAGTTTGTGATTTCCGCGTCCCAGGGTGAATTTCCACGGATGGTCATTGCCCTTCGGGATCAGGAGGACGCGTTTTATCAAACCGCCCGCGCCTTTGACATTGCGGAGCGGTATCAAATGCCTGTGATCATTTTGAGCGATCAATACCTGGGCGACGCCACCGCCACAGTAAAGCCTTTTGATCTGTCGGGTATCAAGACCGCTTCCCCTGGCCGGGAATGGAACGAGGAGGAATACCTGCGCTTCCGCTTTACGGAAAACGGCATTTCCCCAAGGCTTGTGCCGGGCAAGGTGAATGTGTTTGTTTCCGCCGACAGCGACGAGCATGACGAGCGGGGCGCCATCACCGAATCTTCCGAAATGCGCAATAAAATGATGGAAAAGCGCATGGGCAAGCTGGATCTGCTTAAGAAGGAACTGAAGGAGCCGGATTTTACCGGCCCCGAAACGTTCGACACGCTTCTTCTGGGCTGGGGCTCGTTGAAAGGCCCGCTGTATGAGGCTGTGGAGCTTTTGAACAAGGATTCCGGCAAAAAGTACGCGGCGCTTGTTTTCGGGGATGTTTATCCCCTTCCGGAAAAGCTGCTGAGGGAAAAAGCAGGAAAAGCAAAGCGGATCGTGAACGTGGAGCAGAATTATACGGGGCAGCTAAAGCAGCTTATCCGGGAAGTAACCGGCATTGCATGCTTTGGCTCCGTACTGAAGTTTGACGGGCGGCAGTTGTCCGGCGAGGAGATAGCGCTGCGGCTAAAGGAGGAAGCGTAATATGGAAGAAAAGAAATTTGCGACCCATGAAACGGCCTGGTGCCCGGGCTGCGGCAATTTCAGCATATTGAACTGCCTGAAAACGGCGCTGGAGGAACTTAACAAGGACCCGCACGAGGTACTGATGGTGGCCGGCATCGGTCAGGCGGCCAAGACGCCCCAATATATCAGCGCCAACTTCTTCTGCGGCCTGCATGGCCGGGCGCTGCCGGCAGCCGTGGCGGCCAAGATTGCCAATGAAGACCTGACCGTGATCGTGAACACAGGCGACGGCGATTCCTACGGTGAGGGCGGGAACCATTTTCTGCACAACATGTGCAGGAATGTGGACATCACCCATTTCGTGCACGACAACCAGATCTACGGCCTGACCAAGGGCCAGGCATCCCCCACCACCATCGAGGGAATGGTGACCCCTGTGCAGGCGGAGGGTAGTGCCAATACTCCTCTCAATCCCGTGCTGCTGGCCATTGCGGCCGGCGCGGGCTTTGTGGGCCGTGGTTTCAGCGGCCAGCCCAAGCATCTTGTGGCGCTGATGAAGGAGGCTATCCAGTATCCCGGCTACGCGCTTGTGGATATCTTCCAGCCTTGCGTGAGCTTCAACAAGCTGAACACCTTCCAGTGGTACCAGCAGCGTACCTACATCCTTGGGGAGGATTACAATCCTGCCGACAAGCTGAAAGCCATGGAAAAAGCCATGGAGTTTTACGAAAGGATTCCGCTGGGCGTAATCTACAGGGAGGAGAGGCCTACCTTCCACCGCAAGCATTCCGTATTGAAGGATGGCGTGCCGCTCATCGACCAGGAATCTGATCGAACCGTGGTGGAAAGACTGATCCGGGAAGCTATATAGAAGCTATGCTCTCAGGCGGGTGTATCCTTTCTTTTTTGTGCATGAAAAGAGAGGAAAGTGAATCCGCTTCCTGCTATGCTTTGACGGAAGGGAGGTGATGCGATGGAATGGCTCCAGCGGCTGAACGAATCCATCCGCTACATTGAGGAGAACCTGGCGGGGGAAATCGACTATGTTAAGGCGGCTAAGATCGCCTGCTGCTCCACGTTCCACTATCAGCGCATGTTTTCCTATATCGCGGGTGTTCCGCTGTCGGAATACATCCGGCGCAGGCGCATGACGGCGGCGGCGTTCGATTTGCAGTCCGGGGGAATAAAGGTCATCGACGCTGCGCTCAAGTATGGCTACGATTCGCCCACGGCGTTCAACCGGGCGTTTCAAAGCGTGCATGGCATATCGCCGTCCATGGCCCGGGAGGAAGGCATCCAGTTGAAGGCATTTCCGCGCATCAGCTTCACTATATCCATCAAAGGAGAAGCGGAAATGAACTACAGGATTGAAAAGCGGGATGCATTCAAAATCGTTGGCGTCAAAGAACACTTCGACATGAGCCTTGAGGAGAGTTTTAAAAACGTGCCCATGTTCTGGCAAAAGACCGTGCAGTCTGGCATCGTGCCCGGCATCATTGCCGCTATGGACCGGGAGCCCTACGGCTTGCTAGGCGTGAGCACCTGCATGAACGGCAGGGATTTTGATTACTACATTGCTGTGGCCAGCAGTCAGCCTTCAAAGGAAGGCATGGCGGAGTACGAGGTGCCGGCGTGCACCTGGGCGGTTTTCGACTGCGTGGGACCCATGCCACATGTACTGCAGGAATTGCAAAAGCGGATCGTGACGGAATGGCTGCCAACTTCCGGGTATGAATATGCGGATGCGCCGGATATTGAACTGTATCCCGAGGGCGACCAGCAGTCGGCGGATTACAGGTGCCAGGTCTGGCTGCCGATTACGAAGAATGGATAAGCTCCCGAAGGTCCAGGGCGACCGGAAAGCCCTGGCCGCGCCCACAGGCGCGAAATCCGGAACCCAATAAGAAGCAGCAAATTTCTATTTTTTTAAGTTTTCTGGGTGAGGTGCGGAGAGGGCGTCTTTTTCAAAAGACGCCCTCTCCGCTTAAATTATGTTTTCGTTCCTTTACTCCGCGTGGGCTGCGTTTACGGCTTCCAGCTCGCTTTGCCGAAGCGGCGGCTGGCAGGCGGGGCAGCGCTGAAGATTGGCGAATTCTCCTTCTTCCAGCTGGCTGTAGTTGAAAGCGGTGAGAGGCAGAAACTTTTCCTTCACGTCCGGACAATTCTCTACGCTGTGATAATAGGTTCCGCCTTCAGGGTTGTAGTACAGCTTTGTATCCGGGCTGGGTATGGGGATCTGGCGGCCTTTGTAATCCTCCCAGATGAGCACCCTGGTGTTCAGCTCCAGGTTATCCCACAGCCAGGACATATTCACGCCCTCGGCGTTTTTTTTGCGCTGCACGCGCACGCAGCCGTGGCTGGCCTTGGTGCCCAGCTTGGGCTCCGTTTTGTCAAAATACTTGGTTCCATCCGCCCGCAGCGTGTAGGGCACCTGGTGGATCAGGTTTCCGTTATCAAAACGCAGAGCCATATCACATTGCAGGTTATCTGAAAAGAATTTGCCCACACGGCTGACGATCAGATATTCCCCGGCCCAGGTTTCGGTGTACGGCTTTTTAGGATCGCTGATCAGCCCGGTAGAGATGGCCTGTTCCGTAAATTTCTTGCCGTCCTTGAAAACGTACATCCGCTGTGTCAGCTTGTCGATCAGCAGGCCGTATTTTTGAGAGGGGGTCTTTGTCTGCAGCAGGCTGGTTTTTACATAGCCCTGCACCATATCACCCCATACCTTGATTTTGCTGTCGTGGAACGAGCTGGAATAGGATTCGATCAGGCTCCAGCCGTTGTCCAGTGTTTCCAGAACCCGTACGCCCTGGGAATCGTAAGTGATTTCACCCACGGCTTCCGCATCATCCTCAGGCCTGGCCCTAAGCGCATAGGCTTTCTTTTGATCGCCTTTCAATACGGTAATGGGCTGCGTCATCACTTCCCAAATGGCGGCTTCGTTGGTTATATCCATGGGCAGCGTCCAATAGTTGAGCTCACTGCCTGCAGGATGGTTGCTGAAATCGGCTGGGGCAATAGGCACGCCTTCCGGCTTGGCGGTCACTTCCGGAAGAACCGCGGATTCCTCCGGTAGGCCGGTGGACTCCTCAGATAGGCCGGTGGATTCGGATTCTCCAGGCTGGCTTTCGGGTTCCTGCGCCGCCTCAACGGTAACGGGAATGTACTGGGCGTTGGATAAAAAGCCTATGCTGTCCTGAAGCTGTACCATGAGCGTATAGTCGCCTGCGGGTATAGCCGTACCGGAAACCGTACCATCCCAGGGAATATCGTTTACCCCGGCGGTAACAGTACCCTCAAACAGAAGCGCGTCCTGTTCCTCAAGGCGCACAGTCAGCGTACCCTGCATGTTTGCTGATGCCCGGATATGCCATGACGTTCCCGGAACAATGATTGTGTCGCTGGGTATGACGCTTGTAAGGACAGGGCTTTCATTGCCGATTACCACATCCGCCGAAGTGCTATCATTGGCAGCAGCGATTTGCAGTTTGTATGTGCCCGGCGGGAAGGCAATGCCGTCCGGCATACCGTCGAAGGCAATGTTGTTGCGTCCGGTCTTTGCAGGGAAGTCTTCATACAGCGCCGTAGTTGCTCCCGTTCCATCCACAAGGGAGATATCCACATCCCCAGGGTTCGCTGCTGTGAAGCTGAGCATGACCAGCTTCCCCGGGCGGATCTCCTGCGGCAGGTCAACAAAGCTTAATTCCCCTTCCGCCAGGACGGGGAGACAGGCGAATATCAGAATAAAGGCCGATAAAAGGGCGGCCAACCGGTGAAGCTTAAGCATAAGCGCCTCCTCTCGGTGCGTTGTGATATATGTAGTATACCAATAAGGGAAACAGGAAGACAATGGATGGATTGTAACAACTGCGGGTGCTTTTATTTGCCCGCATTGATCGCCTTGTACTTGTTGGTAAAGTACTCGATTTTATGGGTGACCTTCTCAATGTGCCTTTGCATTCTGCACATCTGCTCCTCCACATCTTTCTTGTGGGCGATCAGCATGTCGCACCTTAATTTGAGCGTGCAATCCCCCTGTAAACTAAGCTCCACAAATTCCCGTATCTGCTTGATGGACATACCCGTGCTCTTCAGGCAGCAGATCAGCCCCAACCCGTCGATATCCTCCTGGGAGAAGCGGCGGATACCGCTTTTCGTTCTGTGCACGTCGGGCAAAAGGCCCTCTTTTTCATAATAGCGCAAGGTGTGCGCCGTCAGCCCTGTTATTTCGGAAGTCTGTTTCATGGAGTAGTCCACTGGGTATGCTCCTTTCAGCGGAAAAATTTTCTTTCCGTGATTGACTTAGAGTTAACGTTAAGGTTTATACTGGAAGTATAGCAACAATCCCGGCGTTTGGCAAGGAAAACAAAGGAGAGATACCGTGAACTCAGTGAAGGATACGTATAGGCTGTATAATGGCGCCCAAATCCCCTGCGTGGGTTTTGGCACATGGCAGACTCCCGACGGGGAGGTGGCCGTTACCGCCGTGAAGGAAGCGCTGGCCGCGGGATACCGCCATATCGATACGGCCGCAGCCTATGAAAATGAAGAAAGCGTGGGCCGTGCGGTCAGGGAAAGCGAAATTTCACGTAAGGATATCTTTGTAACCAGCAAACTGTTTAACCCCGACCACGGCTATGACAAGACGATGCGGGCCTTTGAAGCCACTCTGAAGGAACTTAAGTTTGATTACCTGGACCTGTACCTTATCCACTGGCCCAATCCCATCTATTTCCGCAACAATTGGAAGGAAGCCAATGCCGGCTCCTGGAAGGCATTTGAGGAGCTGTATCATGCTGGGCGCATCCGGGCCATAGGCGTGAGCAACTTCCGGCCGCACCACCTCACCGCGCTGATGGAGACCGCTTTGGTTGCGCCTATGGTGAATCAAATCCGACTCTGCCCCGGCGATGTACACCTTGATACAGTGGATTTCTGCCGCAAGCATGACATCCTTCTGGAGGCGTACAGCCCCCTGGGCCTCGGGCGTATCATGGATGTAGCAGCGGTGCAGGAAATTGCGGAAAGCCATCAAAAATCCGCTGCCCAGATAGCGCTTCGTTGGAGCCTGCAAAAAGGTTTCCTGCCCCTGCCCAAATCCGTAACACCCGAGCGCATCCGTCAAAATGCCGAACTGTTCGATTTTGCGCTTTCCGATGCGGAAGTGGCCGCCATCGACGGCGTGGAGCCCGGTATTTGCGGTACCTGGCGGGACCCGGATACGACCACATTCTAACCAGGGGCGCTGCCCCTGGACCCCGCTAAAGGGACACAGCCCCTTTAGAATCCCAATATTGAATGTTGATTTAAAGGAGGGGTTTTCCATGGCTTTCAATTACTACATGCCGGCGCGCATTCTCTTTGGCAAGGGGAAACTTAATGAGCTGCACAGCCAGCACCTGCCGGGCATAAAAGCGCTCATCGTCATTTCCGCCGGCAACTCCATGAAGCGGCTGGGTATTCTGCAAAGGCTTACGGAACAGCTTGATAAAGCGGGCGTCGGCCATGTGCTGTTTGACAAGATCCTGCCCAACCCTATCAAGCAGCACGTGATGGAAGGGGCGGCGCTGGCACGGGATACGGGCTGCGATTTTGTGATAGGCCTCGGTGGCGGCAGCAGCATCGACTCTGCCAAGTCCATTGCCGTAATGGCTGCCAATCCGGGTGATTACTGGGATTATATTTCCGGCGGCACAGGCAAGGGATTGCCTGTTCCAAACAATCCTTTGCCGGTGGTGGCCATAACCACAACAGCCGGCACGGGCACGGAGGCCGATCCCTGGACGGTAATCACGAACGGCGATGAAAAGATAGGCTTCGGGTATGACAAGACTTTCCCCGTCTTATCCGTGGTGGACCCGGAACTGATGATGTCGGTACCCCCGGCGCTTACTGCCTATCAGGGTTTTGACGCGCTTTTCCACAGCACAGAAGGCTATGTGAACCGCACTGCCAATGAAATGAGCGACCTGTACGCATTGCAGGCCATCCGTCTTGTAGGAAGAAGCCTTGCAAAGGCTGTGAAAAACGGGTCCGATGAGCATGCCCGGGCAGATGTGGCTTTGGCTAATACTTTTTCCGGGTTTGTGGAATCCACCTCCGGTTGCATCTCCGAGCATTCCATCGAGCATGCGCTAAGCGGTTTCAAGCCGGAGCTTCCCCATGGCGCGGGGCTGATCATCATCAGCCTGGCGTATTATACACACCTGGCCAAGTCGTTAAGCTGCGATCAAAGAATGGTGGACATGGCCATAGCGCTTGGCAAGGCGGATGCCGTGAAGCCCCTGGATTTTGTAACCGCACTGCATGACTTGCAGATTGCCTGCGGCGTGGCGGATTTGAAGCTTTCTGACTATGGCATCCGGCGTGAAGACCTTCATCATCTTGCGGCGTATACCCGGGAGATCATGGGCGGATTGTTTGAGGTGGATCCCTGCGATATAACTTCGCAGGATGTGGAATCAATCCTTTCACAATCATACCGGTAACTATCCTATAAAAATGAGAAGCGCGCCATCAAAAGGCGCGTTTTTTTATGCAAATGTATCCGGCACCATAAACCGTTTATTATTTCGGCCGTATGGGTATATAATCCAATATAAACAATCCCTTGGGATTTCTGGAGGCATCCATGGATAAGCATTATGACGTCATCATCGTAGGGGCGGGACCGGCAGGGCTGTCGGCCGCCATCTATCTGACCCGGGCCAAGTACAGCGTGCTGGTGGTGGAAAAAGGCCGCCCTGGCGGGCAGGTGGCCATCACCTCGGAAGTGGTGAACTATCCCGGCGTATTGACCGCCAGCGGCCAGGAACTGACGGATGTCATGCACCGACAGGCGGAGCAGTTCGGAACAGAATTTTTAACCGCGGAAGTAACGGAGCTTTTGCTTGACAAGCCGGTTAAGCGGGTGAAGACCAGCCGTGGGGAATATACGGCGCTGGGCATTATTGCAGCCATGGGCGCCAATCCCCGCAAGATCGGCTTTCCCGGCGAGGAGGAGTATAAGGGGCGGGGCATTACCTATTGCGCCACATGTGACGGCGAGTTTTTTGCCGGGATGGATGTGTTCGTCATCGGCGGCGGATTTTCCGCGGCGGAGGAAGCAGTGTTTTTGACCCGTTTTGCCAGAAGTGTGCACATCATCATGCGCAAGGGTGACTTCTCCTGCAGCAAGGCCATTGCTAAGCCTGCCAAGGAGCATCCCAAGATCGATATATCCTATCATACCGAGGTGGTCCGGGTGGAGGGCGATACGGCCCTTCGGCGCACGGTGTTCCGTGACAACCGTACGGAGAAAACCTGGGAATATAACGCTAAGCCCGGCGAGAAATTTGGTATGTTCATATTCGCCGGTTATCTGCCGGCCACTGCGCTGCTTCATGGCAAGGTGAAGCTTAACGAGGACGGCTATGTGGTGACCGATGCTCATCAAAAAACCAGCCTGGACGGCGTGTACGCTGCCGGAGACCTGTGCGTGAAGCCTTTGCGCCAGGTGGTCACCGCCGTTTCCGACGGGGCAGTTGCCGCCACATCTTTGGAAAAATATATCTTCCAACTGCATGAAAAGGGCTATGAAAAAGGGCAGGCTCCAAATGCGGCGGCGGAAACCGGATCAAAGCCTAAAGAGCATGAACAGGAAACTGCCGCTCCTGAATCCGCTGTGCCAAAGCCCGAACCTAAGCCTGCGGCCATGATCCCTGAAAACGTGATGGAAAAAATACGGAAAGCATTTTCATCCCTTCAGAGCAAAGTGGTGCTGGAAGGCTTGCTGGACGACAGTGACTTAAGCCGCAAGGTGGAGACATTCCTTCATGAAATCGCAGACGCGCATGAGAATGTGTCTGTCCGGTTCGATAAGGAAGCTTCTTATCCTGCGGGGCAGTGGTATCCTGCGATCCGCATTCTCAATGAGGAAGGAGAATTCCTGCGTGCCCAGTTCCACGGCGTGCCGGGCGGGCATGAGCTGGACAGCTTCCTGGAAACCGTGAAGGCGGCCGGAGGCGCGGGAGAGAATCAGGGGGAGGCACTTGTAGAGGCACGGCAGTTAGGTTTCAAGCTGAACCTGAAAATTCTCGTTACCCTGTCCTGTACCATGTGTCCCGACCTGGTGATGGCGGCTCAGCGCATTGCTTTGGAAAATCCGCTGGTGGAGGCGGAAGTATTTGATGTGGTCCATTACCCTGCTCTTATGGAAAAATACCATGTGATGAGCGTACCCTGCCTGGTTATCAATGATGAACAGACATACTTTGGCCGCAAGAATATGGAGCAATTGGTTTCCCTTTTGCAAATGGTGAAGGTACAGGCATAGTCTTCGAGAGTTACAATGCCATCAAACCGGTTTAGCCGCGCCACTCTACCAGATCATCCAGAGAAAGTCTCGGCCTGGCTGCAGGTGATTCGGCAGGATACCCTAGGGAAACTGCTGCGACAAGAAGTGAATCCCGCCCAAGCCATGAACAAAGCTCACTATAGGCACTGAAAGTATCACAAATCCACAAGGAGCCTATACCCAGTTCCTGTGCGCGCAACAGCATGTTCTGGATGGCCGCCCCAACAGACTGGGTGTTGACGATCCTGAAGACCCGTTCCGGAATTGTCTGTTCGCTCCATGGCGCATTATCCTTGGGGTTGAATATGAAAATCGTTACGGGAGCTTCCCGCATGATCCGGAAAGTGTTTTCCGCACTGCCTGTCGGTATGCCTTTTTCAATAGACGCTTTGAGTCCTGCCTGCAGGCAGGAAAACATCTGCTCGCGCGCATCGTTCTCAACAATAACGAATCGCCATGGCTGATTGTTTTTGCCGGACGGCGCAAGGCGGGCTGCATCCAGTATAGTTTCAATTGTCTCATGCGGGAGCGGGTCTGCTTTGAACTTTCTTATGCTTCTGCGGCTTTCAATTGCTTGCAGTACATCCATGATAATACCTCCCGTTCTTTGTGGCATCAATGTATCATGAATCACCAGTATTGTAAATAGTTGGAACGGTTGAGATGGCCTGAGCCACCTGCTTAAGATAGAATAAAAGCCGGATCGTACCCGAAGGTACATCCGGCTTCCAATAATATAAAGAAACTTGATCCGACATAATGGTTTTTTTAGATGCTGCCTTATCTATCCGGCATGCGTTCATTAAGACCGCATATGGCAGATCGCGATACCTCCAGGGCCTTCCGCACCCAAAACCTGGCCAAGCCGCAGACCGAAGGTGGTAAATACGGCCACCTGTCCGCGGGCGGAAATAAACAGTTTTGTCTCGCAGGCATCCAGAGCGATCTGGTCCACGCCGAAATACGATGTGATGCCTAGCCCGTGGGCGAACGAGCGCAGAAGCGTCAGGCTGCCCGCGACCGGATCGAAGTCATAAATATCGACATTTGAAGCCGTAAGCGCGAATACATGCCTGCCGTCACGCGTGATGGCCAGGCTCTGCGGGCTATCGGAGGAGCGCGTGCTGCCAAGCAGCGTGACATTAGTTGGGATAAGCGTGCTCAACACGCTGATGCTGCTGTTGCTGCCATTTGCATTGGCCACAAAGGCAAACTGCCCATTGGGGCTGAAAATGATATTGATCGGGCTCGGCCCGGCGGGGAAACTTTGCCCTGTGTCCTCCAAGGAGCCGTTGGGATTGATCACGAACCTGTGAACATTGTTGTTGAAGAACTGCGCCGTCAATACAAGGTCGCGGCATTCAGGAGAAATAGCAACGGCCTGTGCGCTGGTGGGCAGTGTCGATACAAATGCGTTTAGTCTGGCTGAATAGGACACGATATCCTGATTCGAGGCGGAACCGTCTACAGACAGCGCGAATTTGCCGTCCGGTGTTACCGCCACATCCTCAAGAAACGTTGGGGAAACCGCGCTGCCTTCAACGCGGGCCGGCACTGCGCACAGATCTATCTGAAACATTGTTTTGCTGTTGAAGGATGATACGAAGGCGCGCGTGCAGTTATTGTTGATCGCAACATCAAGGATGTCTGCGTCGAGCGGTAGTTGCTGCAGTACTTCAAACGTGTTCGTGTCGAAAATGCTTATCCTTCGTCTGGCACTTTCGACAACAATGCCGAAAAATTCTCTTGTACTCATGGGTGGCTACTCCTTTCCGTATAGAAAAGATGTTCTTCCCATATATAATATGGAATCCTTGCATGATATGTTCTCAAGTGATTGGGGCCTTCCTGACATAAAAAAGGGGGAATTCCGCACTAAGCGGAATTCCCCCCTTTTTTTCTTGCTGGTTACTTCTGCGCGGCCTTGAACTCTTCCAACTGCCGGTTAATCTCAGCGATATACTGGTCAATGCCGGCGGCTTTCAAAGCCTCGATGGCGGCGGGGTACTCTGTCTCAAAATCTACAAAGCCGTAGAGAACGGGGGCAAGCTTCTGGCCAAACACCTGGTTGCAGGCAGTTTCGGTATCCACAACATTGGCATTGCTGAACTTGAAGCCCAGCATTTTGGAGGCTGTTGCTTCCTTGTCCCAGCCAAGGTACTTGTCAATGTATTCCTGGGGCAGGGTCTCCGGGAACACCTGATAGTTCACGTTGCGGAACATCCACTCGTAGAAATAGCCCTCGCCCTTGGCTGAGTCGCTTAAAGGAACCAGGCGGCCGTCGGCATTGACATCATAGTCCACGCCCTTTTGTCCATACAGGCAGAACAGGTAATTCTCCTGAGAGGAATACAGCCAGTTCAGGAATTTGATGGCGCCGGCGGGATTTTGGGCGGAGTAGGGCACGCAGATCACTTCACCGCCTGTGGCGTTGATGTAGCGGGGCTTTTCGGGGGACAGCAGGTAAGACTTGAGCACAGCATCGGGGGCATTGGCCTTCACCGAACCGATGATCTCGTTTTCCTTGCCAAGGGAACCTTCCACCCACAGGTACAGGCCGGTCTGCATGCGGCTGTCGCGCTCATTGTACTTGATGGTCAGGTCGTCGCTGTACAGGCCTTCCAGGTACATGTCGCGGTTGAACTGGGCGACCTTCTTGAAGGCTTCAGATTCTGCATAGGAATAGGCTTTTTGTGTTTCCTCGCCGAATACGGCCAGCTCCGCAAAACCGACCCGGAAATACTGTTCATCGGCAAAGTACCTGGTCAGAGCAGGTCCTGGCGCACGCACACGAACTGATACATACCGGAGGAAGGGGCGTAGGCGGAGGGGCGATGGTCACCGGCAGCGCCGTACCAAGCAGTATGCCAAAGAAGTTGATGACCAAGGTGTTTTTGATTACCGTCCAGCAGTAGGGGTTGTTGAAAAAGAAAAGGAAATTATCCAGCCCCACAAAAGGACTGCCGAATATGCCGTCCACCGCGTTGAAATTGGTGAATGCCATATAGAGGCCGCCCAGGGGCACATAGCAGAACATCAACAAAAGCACCATAGCGGGCACGCACATCAGATACAGTGCTCTGTTGCTCCAAAGCTCCCGGCCTGCGCCTGTCCGTTTGTCCGTCCGGTTTGTAATCGCCGGCTGCAGCATGAGGTCACCTCCTGTGTCAGAGATCCCTTGAAAGATAGGGAGATGATCCGACCGCCTGAACATCCTCCCTCAGCACGAACATGCCGGTGGTATGGAAATGGATGCCCTTTTTGTAGCAGTCCACCATGGCTTTTTCCAGACGCGTCTTAGGCTGATACGTGTCCAAATCAAGCTCTGTATCTCCAAACACTTCTTTGTATGCCATTTCGCCACCCTCCATGGTGGGGTAGCAGTATAATTGCTCCTGCACCCTTACAATGTTGCTTTCCTTGGGCAGCAGCGCCTTGAGACCGGGATCATACAGCCAGCTTTCGCTCCAGAAGCCCTTGATCTTAAGGGAGGGGAAGTAGGTATCATAGAACCGCAAGGCAAGCTCCATGGAATTTTTCAGACGCTCCGGGTTGTACCCTTCGCCGCCTGGAATGTGCAGCGCCAGCGTGTAATCTCCTTCTTGAAGCACTTTTTTCCATTCGGACTTTGAAAGTGTGACGGTATCTTTTTCCACAATGCCTGTGGGGTTCACCGGGTGTGCGGTGACCGACAATTCATCCTCCCGCCAGACGGTGGGAAACGCCTGATCGTCTAAAACACCGTTCACACCCTGCAGCTGCCCATCCCGGCGGATCAATTGGTTTCCCGGCCACAGCGCGACGGTTTGGCCGGCAACTTTGCTCCGCCACACTTCCGGCGTGCCAAAGCGGAAGGGGATGAAATAGAAGCGGTCCATAAGGAAGATGGCGCACAGGTAAAAGTTCATGTCCCAGGGATAATCCGATACGGCGATATCTCCGGTCTCCTTAAACTTTTTAAGCTGCCGGTCGGCCATGATCCATGGCACATACTCGTACTGCTCCTTGGGGATTCCCCGGCCGGCGGCCCTATTCAGCGCCGGCTCCACGCAGGACAATGCATACAAAAATGCGTAGGCGTCCCTTGCAAAGCCGCGTAAGGGTTTGGGTTCAGGCCGGTGAAAATCGCAAGCTGTGCCGCGGTTTAGCGCTGCCAGTGCATCCTGCCGCAAAACAAGCGACAGGCGCAAAAGGGTTTCATCCGCCTCTATCTTAGCAAGCGCATCCCGAAGCATTTGTACCTTTTCCGAAGGCATGCCGCACCTTAACATGGCGCTGTCCAAAAAGTCAGGATCGATAAGGTGTGTTTGCCTTGGCATTTCCATGCCCTTTATATACTGCTCCACGCCCTCGGGCAGCTTCATCCCGGCATATTCGGCCCAGGCATGCAGCATATCTTCCGTGACCGTCTCCTTTGCCGCGGCGGAAAGCTCCCTGCGGTATTTTTCCATGTCCACCGTTTTGTTGGAAACGCGCGAGTCCTCCGCAGCGCAGGCGATGAGATGGCTTTCTACCGACCTTGCGATGGAGGTGGCGGCGCTGCCGCTCTTTGACTGCAAAAGCGCCAGAAAGTCCCGCATCAGCCCGTCATCCCCGCCGTTGTGGCCGCCCGATGTTTGATCGGGGAAGACGGTGCGGGCGTTCGTCTCGCCCTCGCCAGTGGATACGAAAGGAATGATTTCGATCCGGTTATCATATTCAGAACCCCGGATCTCCCCATGCTCGCACATCACTTTGATGGTACGCGAGATGCGGTTGGTGAACGCGCTTAAGCTGAAGGCTGCGGTGACGCCGTTTTTGAACTGTATGTTCACGATTTGATGGTCGCACACATCATTGTCGCAGCGGTACACGCACCGGCCATAGGGCCCCTCCGCGATGGCCTTGCGCAGCCCTTCTTCCGTTTGGTCAAGGGACAACACCGATGCCGGCCAGTTGCCGGCGATGGGCAGATAGCACTTGCGGGCGTCAAAGCGGCAGTTTTCCGCCGCAGGGCATTCCAAGCATCTTGCCGCGCTGCCCTTAGGAGCGTTCTCTTCCCTGAAATAGGTCAGCTGCCCAAAGGAGGAGACGTGTTCGGCCTCGCTGCCGGTGAGCCAGACGAGCAAATCCATATCGTGGCAGGATTTTTGCATGATGATGGGGCTGCTATCAAAGCTTTTGCGCCAATTGCCCCGCACAAAGGAGTGGGCCATATGGAAATTGCCCACGTTTTCGTTATGCACGATGGAGATGACCCGGCCCATTTCGCCGCTGTCGATGATGGCCTTCAGCGTCTTGAAAAACGGCGCGTACCTTAGCACATGGCACACCGTGACCGTGCGGCCTGTTTCCTCGGCTTTTTTCGCAATGTGCAGGCACTCTACAGGGTCCGGGGAAACGGGCTTTTCCAGCAGCAGGTGGTAGCCCAAGTCCATGGCGGTCATGGCCTGGCGGTAATGATCCCTGTCCATGGATGCGATGATGAGGGCGTCACCAAGCCTGCCGGCGTTAAGCAATCCCTCCGCGCTGTCGTACACATGCTCTGTGGGAATGGAAAAAGCCTTGGCGGCAGCCTGACGGCGGCCCGCATGGGGTTCTGCCACCGCTACTATTTCGGCCAGGCCGCCTTTTTTTGCGGCTTCCCCGTAAATCATACCCCGCTGTCCGGCGCCGATGATCGCCAGCTTGAACATATACACACCCCTCTTTTCAATGTAAAGGATAGTCACAAAAGAATTTTCATTAAAGACGCAATGGGAAAATTACGGTATACTTTGATGGAAGACCCGCATCACGCCGGGATCATACAGCTGGACTCCTGGCGGATGATGCTCTGCATTTCGTCAAATTTGTGCTCCATATCCGCCACCAGATGAAGCTGCGTCCTGCAGCGGTCCAGGTTGTGCCCGGGGCGGTGGGTGCGGAAGTATATATCGCCTTCCAGGTAGTCAGTCAGGAACCGGAGCCCGCATTCCAGCGTCATCAGCATGGCCGCAAGGGGCAGGGTGTCCAGTTCCAGGGGCGTGAGGCTCTCGCCGCATGCACGCAAGAACCCCCTGGCATACATTTCAAACAGCGGAAGCGACAGGCTGACACGGCTCAAATCCTTCTCATCCTCCAGGGCGGTGGATGCCCCGAAGCGGATGGAATCGCCAAAATCATTGCCGCACAGCCCGGGCATCACCGTGTCCAGATCCACCACGCAAAGGGGCATGCCAGTGCGGGCATCCAAAAGAACATTGTTGAGCTTGGCATCGTTGTGGGTGACCCGTAAGGGAAGCTGGCCGTTTTTCAGCATCCGTACCATGATGCCGGCATCTTCCTCAAGCTTTAGGGCAAAGTCGATCTCCGCTTTAACTTTCCCCGCCCTTTGCATGGGGTCGGCCTTCAACACTTCATGAAAGCGATGATAGCGTTTTACAGTATCGTGAAAGCCGGGGATCGTTTCATGCAGCCTGTCTGCGGGAAAATCTGAAAGCTGGCTTTGAAATTGGCCGAAAGCCACGCCGCTTTGGTAGAATTCCTCCGCTGATTCCGACTTCTCCAGGCACAGGCTGTCTTCGATAAAGACATAGGCCCGCCAGTAATCCCCGGCTTCATCCATAACATATGGCGCGCCGCTTAAGGCCGGCGTTAGGCGAAGAACCCGCTTGGGATCGGGATTCTTTTTCCAAAGATGGTCGGTAACAGCCTGAATGTTTTCCATCAGCGCGGGCACATCCCGGAATATATGGCGGTTGACCTTTTGCAATATGTAGCGTGACTTTAAGTCGGTTTCCACCAGATATGTGGTATTGATATGCCCGTTGCCATAGCGGCTGCAAACGACG
>JAEZJP010000024.1 GCA_023415715.1 Bacillota bacterium | reverse complement strand
TTTTGGGGGGTGGGCTTTTTTTAAAAAAGCCCTCCCCGCACCCCACCAAAAAACTTCATAATGGGAAAACCTTTGGTTGTGCCGCCCGAAGGATTCCAAAGGGCGACCGGAAAGCCCTTTGGTCGCGCCCGCAGGCGCGAAACCCAAGATCTATGGTACGGAAAGGGCAAGACAAGTTTTAACATGCTAACAATACCTCAAGGAATGAAAAAAGGCCCTTTTACCTCCTTCCGACGACTGCGGGCGTCACCTCCCTCCAAGAGGGAGGCTTCCCCTTGAGGGGAAGCTGTCGACGAAGGAGACTGATGAGGTGTCAGTAACTGAGATCATTTGTAGCTAAACACCTCATCCGGCACTGCGTGCCACCTTCCCCTCAAGGGGAAGGCTCTATATGCACACCATGCAAAAATTTATCTTCCTGGGGTGATGCTTAAGGGTGTCGCCGAAGGCGATAGAATGATAAGACAATAGTTATAATTATATTATGGGGAGGTGAGGAAAATGGCTGCTGCGGCATTTTTATTGTTATACCTGCTATGCGGTGTGGTCATCGTCCGCTTCCTGCTGCCCTCCCATAAACCCCTTACCCGCTGGTGGCTGGGGCTTTCCCTTGGTCTTTTCCTGCTCATGTGGCTGCCGGCTATCATGGCCTTTTTTTTGAAATTCAGCAGGACAGGCCATTATGTGGCACTGATTCCCCTGGTCATCATTACTGCCGGCTCCTATTTCCTTCGCGATAGAAAGCGGCCTCTGAAAATGTGGGACAAAGAAGAAGCCACCTTCATCAAAATCCTGGTGTTCGTGGCTCTGCCGCTGACTATGCTTGGCGGATATCTGCAATACACCCACGGCCTGCGCCCGGCCGCGGACGGAAGCTATCATGTAGGCCAAAGCACCTACGGCGATCTTCCGCTGCACACGGCCATCCTTACCAGCCTCCGTGAAGCTTCCTTCCCGCCGGATTACAGCATCCTGCCGGGGGAGCTGTTATCTTATCCCTTCCTGATGGACAGCCTCTCCACAACGCTGTACATGTTTGGCTTTTCCCTGCAATTATCACTGGTTGTCCCCGGCACGTTGATGATGGCGCTGTGCTTTGCGGGATACCTGCTTGTAGCCCGTGAGATGGCAGGCAGCCGGCGTGCCGTGATCCTGGCGGCGCTTCTTTTCTTTTTAAACGGCGGGCTGGGCTTTTTGTACACCTTCGACCGCGCGGCACCCGATTGGCAGGAACGGCTGCACGAGGTTCTGGATGGATATTACAAGACGCCCACCAACTACCCTGACCCCTACAACCTGCGCTGGAGCAATGTGATTGCTGACCTTATGATCCCCCAGCGAACGATCCTTGGCGGCTGGACCATGGTACTGCCCTGCATCTATCTTTTGTACACCGCCTTTGCCCCTTCCAAGCGGGAAAGCGCGGGAAACATTCGCCATCTCATACTGCTTGGCGTATGGGCCGGCGGGCTGCCCCTCATCCACACCCATTCCTTTTTGGCGCTGGGTCTGATGAGCGGAGGATTTTTGCTCTACACGCTTTTGCATACACCCAATGAAGAAAAAAGGCGAAGCCTCCTTCCATGGCTTATATACGGCGGCATAGCAATCATTCTTGCCGTGCCGCAGCTTTTTACCTGGACATTCACGCAGGCCTCCGGCAGCAACCACTTCTTAAAGTTCCAGTTCAACTGGGTCAACAATCCCGGCGGCGAGGGAATGATCGATTTTTACCTGTGGTTCTACATTAAAAACATCGGCATACCCGTGATTCTGCTTCTGTGCGCACTGCTGGAGAAAAATAAAAAGCACCGCTTTTTGGCTGCCGGCGCCTTCATGATCTTTCTGGCGGCGGAATTCATACGCTTCCAGCCCAACGAATACGACAACAACAAACTATTTTATATATGGTATATGATCGGCGCCATCCTTGCCGCAGATTATGCCGTAACGCTCTTTGACCGTTTAAAGGGACTGCGGGGGCGCTATCTGCTGGCCGCCTTTGCCGCTGTGGTTCTTTTTTTGAGCGCCGGGCTAACCATCGTGCGGGAAGCCGTCAGCGACTACCAATCCTTCTCCAAGGAAGATATTGACGCCGCCGCCTACATTGAGGAGGAGACGCCAGAGCACGCGGTGTTTCTTACAGGGTATGAACAGCACTTGAACCCTGTCAGTTCCCTGGCCGGGCGCACCATCGTCTGTGGAACCGACCTATGGCTGTACTTCCACGGCTTTGATACCACAACAAGAAAACTGGATATTATCCGCTTCTATGAAGACCCGGAAAATAACCTGAATGTGCTCAAAAAATACAAAGTGGAATATATCATGATCTCCAGCTACGAAAGAAGCAGCGACGCCTTTGAGGTAGACTATCCGGGCCTGGAAACGCTGTTTCCCCTAAGCTATACCAGCGATAACGGGGAGATATCCATTTATATGGTGCCGGAAAAGTACCGCCTTGGCAGCGGCGGGAGGTAAGGATGGAAGAATTCCTGCGCTACTCCATGGACCACGGCCGGCGCATCAAGGCCATACTGCTCATAGACGGCCAAATGTTGCAGCAAAACATCGTCATCGTACGTTACACTCAAGAGGAGTTTACATATACCTCCTCCAAACAAAAAAAGCCCCAAACCTTGCCCATAGGCAGCCTGCTGTCGGCCGGCTATGCCAGGGGCGACACGGGGGAAACGGAATAGAGGCAGGATTATGGAAAAAATAAAAGCCTTGCTGAATGACAAGGAACGCCGGCGGGAAATTATACTGTACCTGGTGTTTGGCGTTCTGACCACAATCGTGAACCTGCTGGTCTACGGGGGGCTTATCCTCGCGGTGCAGCCCAAACGTATTCTCACGGAATATATACTTTGGTTCCATACGCCGCTTTACTGGTATTCTGTGGCCAGCATCATCGCCTGGATCGTGGCTGTCACCTTCGCTTATGTGGGGAATAAGCTGTACGTGTTCAGGAGCCGGAACCTTACGCGCAGGGATCTTATTCAAGAGGTGCTTTCCTTCTTCGGCGCCAGGGTGCTTTCCCTGCTGCTGTTTGACCTGGCAGGTTTGTCTTTGCTCATACAGGTTTTTTCCATGGATGAATTTATCGCCAAGCTGATCATGAACATACTGGTGATCATTTTCAACTATGTTGCAAGTAAATTGGTGATCTTCAAAAAGAAAGCGTAGGCCGCCATGGAGCCAAACGAGCTGGTGCTGTTATACGGTCTTTCCGCCTCCCGGCCGGAAGGGGATAGGGTACAGGCCGTGCTGCGGGAAGCGGATATTCCACTTAAGGAAATACAGGCGCAGGAGGCCGGAATGAGCGTGGGCGCGCTGGCCGGGCTGGATGAAGCGGAAATCTGCCCGCCGATGCTGGAAACCTTCCCTCAAAGTGCCATGGTATTTTGCGGCTTTTCCGAACAGCGCCTGCGGGAGGTACTCACCCTTTTGCGGGATTCCGGGGCAGGATCGTCCGTCTTAAAAGCTGTACTCACGCCCAAAAACCGGGACTGGCGCTTTTGCGACCTGCTTAAGGAACTGCAAAAGGAACGGGAAGCCTTTGTGCGGATGATGCGCGCCCGGAAGGAAAGCCAGGCAGATAGTCCTTCAACATAAAAGGCATGTCTTTCCTTTAAAAAACACGCCTTCATTATTTATTCAGCAAATCCTTGATCCAGCCCGCTACCCGGTAGTGCAAAAGCTTGTGACGCTTGATAGCTAGCGCCGCGTCCAAGGCGCCCTGGCGGTACCTTAAGTTGTCAGGCTCTCTTCTCACAGCCTCCCGGTAGCTTTGGTGGGCCGTTTCATACTGGCGCATGCCCATCAAAATCTGGCCCTGGAGATAGAACCAATCTCCATCCTTCGTTTCCGCCCGGCATAATTGCCGAAGGGCGCTTTCCAGGTTGCCCTGCTCCATCAGCTTGATGGCGTAACGCTTGGCCTCTTCCTGGGAGATAAGGTTGAACCCCACCCGCTTTTCCGAGGCAAGCCTTAGAGCTTCTTCATACGCCAGGTTCAGCGCGATCAGCTGATCCTGGGCTTTTTTTTGCTCCTCCTGGTCGGTGAACTGGTCGGGATGGCAGCTTTTGACTTTGGCACGGTAAGCAGAGCGCACCTGCTGGGCATCCGCATCGCTCTTCAGGCCCAGCAATTCAAAGGCGCTTGTCGTAAGCCGTCACCTCCCTACAGCCCTCCGGAACGCTATATCTTGTCCCGGCGGATATCGGCCCCAAGGGCACACAGCTTTTGCTCAATATGCT
>JAEZJP010000209.1 GCA_023415715.1 Bacillota bacterium | reverse complement strand
ATATGGTCATGCCCAGTGCGGCCATACCTGCCGCGATGGCGCCGGAGGCGATCACGCTGCCAACGCTGG
This sequence comes from Bacillota bacterium, assembly GCA_023415715.1. Classification (GTDB taxonomy): domain Bacteria; phylum Bacillota; class Clostridia; order Christensenellales; family Aristaeellaceae; genus JAEWAH01. Next base: position 35,150 of record JAEZJP010000209.1, on the reverse strand, counting down.
GGATTACGGTAAGCGCAAAGCCGATCACCAGCAGGAAGCCGCTGATGGATTCCGCCGGCACATACTTGGCCAGCTTCTCCACCGCGCCGGTCAGGATCAGGATGCCGATGAACAGCATCATCAGCACGCCGGTAAGCACAGGGTTGGGGGCGCCGGCAGTTCCGCTGATGATGCCCTCCAGCGGCAGCCCGCCGGCCGGGACGCTCACGAAATCCGCCACGGCATTGACAATGGTCAGGTGGTTCAGGTTCTGCGTCGTGCCCGCGATGCTGGCCGTGATGTTGCCGAAGGAAATATTGCAGCCGATGCCCATGCAGATCAGGCCCAGCGCTGCCAGAATCGCGGTCTTGTTAAAGATCATGCTGCGCCAGCCGTCGCGCCAATCCTTCCACACGGATTGATTTTCGCCTGCTTCAACCACTGCTTCCGCAGAAGCTTTCGGCCTGCGGACCTTCATCCGAATGATATGATAGACAGTGGAAACAGCCACGGAGATACCGATGGTATACACCACAGCGTTGGGATCGCTCTTGAGCAGCATCCAGGTGACCACAGCGGAAACGATGGAGACCACGCTGATCTGCCAATCGCTTTTTGTGAAATTATATGAAACCTCGCACAGCATGAAGCCCACGCCGGCCATCATGCCGGCTACAACGCCGACGCCTACCCAGTCGGCGATCTGGCTGACAAGCCCGAACAGGCCAAGGAGGGTCATAACGATGGCCGCCAGAATCAGTGCCGTTATACGGGCGCGCGCTTCCTTGGTATTGCCCGCCACCGTGATGGTTTCGGCCTGAGCAGAAATGGGGGTTACCGAGCCGAGCATCATGTTGAGCCCCGCAGCCAGAAAGTAAGCGTACGCGACGGATTTCAGCTTAAAGCCCCGCTCCTTTGCGTACAACAGCTGAGGGATTCCGTTGACCGCGACCGCCAGGATGGCAAACACCATGGTTCCTATCATGCTTAAGTTCACCTGTGATCCTCCCCTTTTCTTCCCGTGCCCGCCCCATGCGAATGTTCGGGTTTTTATTAAGTGGCATTTCTTGCAGGCGTACGATTGCAGCATTTGCAGATAAATATTTCCTGCAATTTCCGGCACTCATGAGTGCAATATCGATTTATGCCGAATAATGTCACAAATGTATCATAGCAGATAAAAACGAATGCTTCAACTGTGTTTTTAAAAAATATTCGTATTTTATATGTTCGAATAGAATACTCGGAGGTGTTATGGCAAAACGGCCAAACTAAAGTATACTACAAAAATAAAATAGACCTGCCGCGTTGGCAAGCCTGTTTTGGTATTTTCATGCGGAATACGTGGAAGAGTTCCGCCAGATGCACGTGACCGAATCCAATATGATTATCTGCGGCGGAGGTGGCAAAAGCAAGCTTTAGCGGTAGATCATTTGCGATCTGTACGGTTGCTCGGTGAGCACGCTTCAAGTGTACGAGGGGCCCGCCATGGGTGCCGCTATCCTGACCAGCATCGTCGCGAAGGTATTCAAAAGCGTGGAGGAAGGTGCGGACAACCTTGTGAAGATAACCCGCCCGAGATACCTAAACCTCATAATCAAAAGAATCATAGTGAATATCTGGACTGCTATAGTGATGTCTATAAAGCGCTGAAGGATGAATACAAGGTGCTGGCTAAACTGCAATACTCATGTTTGCAAATAGGTTTTTGTGAAAATAATGCGCCCCGATTGCCGTTTGAGAAACGGCGACTGGGTTGCTAAGTACGCATAATTATATCCAGGCAGCCACCTAATCCCTGGAATGTAACTTGTAAATCATAATTCATAGCTTTTTCATCTCTTTTCGGTGTTTCATAATTATTTATAAGCCCCAAATATGCATTAAGAACATCCTTATTTGCATTATACTTTGTTCTATAATTAAAATAAGGCCACACTTTTACAATTCCATAAGTTTTTTTCAATCGAATAACATGCTGCTTTAGAGTATTGTATAAAACCGGATCCAATTGTGGTGAAACAAGCCTGTTAATGTCGATATTCTGTAGAATTATAACATCCTCGCCAGTCATAGCATTAAATTCAAATTTATCCCAATCAATTTTAAATATAATTTCTCCCTTTATAATATCATTAGAATCAAAAAAGGAAAGTGTTATTTTTTCAATTATCTGTCTGTCAAAGATACCTTTCCTTATATATTCTACACATGAATAACCGCACAAATCAGTTAATTCGTACAGCACTTGTGATAGTATCCGAATCCTAAGTTTAACATTAATGTCTGATGATATTTCTATATCAGGCGGCAGAAGTTCAATTCCCGACATTATTTACCTCTCCTTTCATTTCTCTGTTCTTGTGCCAAGGCACGTAAATTCTCATAATTTAGCTGTAATAGACTACTGTTTACAGTTAAGTTTAGTTGCTTAATATTACCTTCAATACCATAATTTTTTATGTTGTACATATTTTTTGAAATTGTTGATAATCTGTGTCTGTTCAAAAGCTGATTGAAAAATGCTATATTCTCGTTTTTATTTTCATTGAAAAAGTTTATAAAACCTTTTTCAGTAGGATTTGCAACAATTGAGTTAAAGATTTGCTGTATTATTTGCATTTTCTCCTCTGTAGTGGGTTGCCAATAAAATCTATCAGCTCGTCCAACTCTTAACATTGGACCATATACTTTTGAAAGATCATTTGCTGTTAAAATAATCGGAACCTTTTCATTACCTGTATTTTCAGCGAGATTCATCAAATAACCAGTCAATAAATCGCTATTAATCGTTCGCTTAACATTATCATCTTCATTAGCTACACTTTTATGAAAATCATCAACTACTATAGCGACAGGATGGCCTTGTTTTTTTAATATGGACGCTTTTTCATAAAATTTTTTCATATTAAGCCTAGACTCCGCTTCATGCTGTCCGGAAAAGCTAGAAGCTGAAACATAAAGAACAATAAAGCCTTTCTGAGTACATGTGGCAATAGCCTGAGATGTTTTTCCTTCGCCTGGTTCACCTTCGATGGCCAGAAATAGTGGTGGGTTAAAAAAATAGTTCTTATCTAAATATTGTGAAAGTACATGAGCTAAAATTTTATCAGAAAAACGTTTTGGAATAATAATTCGTTGATAGTATAGAGAAAAAGGCTGGATATAAATAATCGATGAATCAAAGCCAAGTGCTTCTGCATCGTACATTTTCCCTTGTAATGCTGTTGTCTGTTCATTTGTATTGTTAAACCACTGCATATACAAACCTCATGCAACAATTTACTTTATTTTTTTTATTTTTATGTCATCAAGTTTGCGGCTACCAGACAAAATTGTAGCCATTCCTTCAATGTATTCAGCTTTACCGAACTCTTGCTTATTAGGGTCAAGTTCGAAAGGATTATGCGATTGTTCAGGACTTCCTTCTAATTTGTAGGGTCTTGAGGAATGATCATTAAGAGGCGGAACAACAAAAACATTTACTGATGATGGGTCATTTCGATGAACATCTTTTTTCTTAAAAATTTTTATTATGATGCCAATCAAAGCGGCAATAATAGTAGCAGCCGCTGTAATAAGTGCTGCTTGAATTTCCAGTGGCATATTTTCAAGCATATATCCACCTCATAACATTACTGGTAATTATTGATATATTAACATAAAAAATTATTTTTTACAACTAGTTTATATCGCAATACTAAAAACAGATCATCTCTTTCGGTGTTTTCCGAACACAGTGGAAAGTTCTCCATGTTCCAAACTATGCTTCAGTCCTTCACGTACGCCATTAGCTTTTCAAAAGGAATACCAAAATCCCCTTCACACAGTTCCGCAAACGAAAAGATCAGCTTATCCTCCCCAAAACCAAGATAGGTTTCCACCGTTCCCTCTGTGAGGGAGATTTTCCATATGTGGTCATAATCGCGTTCCAGAGCCACATAAACAACTTTTTCGTTTGGGTCATAAACGCCTGAGAAGCGTGTTCTGTAATAGCCATATTGCGCCGCTTCCTTCAGCGCCTCAAAGGCGAGCGTCACGTTAAAATCATCCCGGTGCGCGGCAATGATTTCGTGAACTGTCTTGTACCGGTCAACACCGTCAAAACCGTAAGAAGACCGGAGCTCGTATTCGCTTTTCTCCAAATCGACTTGCCCTACAAAGTGGTTCGGGAAGTTGGTCATGACCAGCACGCCGCCTTCGGCTTTGGTCAACACGTTCTCTCCCTCATACTCCTCCAGCACAAAGGCGTCGCCGCTTACATCCGCAAACAAATCGTGCATGGTATAGTATTTGCACGCCACATGCGTCCCGCTGTCCAGCATATCCCGAATATCCTGAACCTTGCCATACACATAAGGCGTCCAGCCGGCATAGTCGTGCATGTCCTCGACGCTTTTATCATCCAAGGCCGCGGTTGGTGTCTCACGGGGATACTGATCCTGAATGAAGGCGATAAAGCCCTGGTCATTCATAGAGCCGTTGGTTGCCATACCATATTCCGTTTCAAAGCCGAAGCTGAATACCTTGTGATAATCCTCCGGCTGATTCAGACGCAGATAGGCTGCCGTTTCCGGGTAGTCCCAATTCATGCCATAGAGTGGGGCGGGAGAATAAACGGCAAAGCTTGTGCAAGCGCTGGCGTTCGGCGCGCATACGCAAAGCAGAGTGGACAGCAGGAAGCAGGTGATGCGCTTCATAGGGAATCCTCCTTGCGTTTGCCTGTGGTGAAGGTGGATTTGTACTTGCGTTTGCATAAGGCTTGGGTTGATCCAATCCTAAAGTTTCACAAACTCTAGCCCTTTTTTAGCATATCGCGCAGTTTCTCTTTGTTCGTGCTGAGGCAGCGGTGCATTTGTACTAGCCGCCTTCCATATATGCCCAGCTTATCATGGTGCAGCATTCCATGTCAACATCCAGGATCATGGAAAATCACCAGCCGAAATGGCTGATGCCGGACGTTATATTGCCTCGAAAATTGCATTTTGCTACTGATGTGGTAGACCTCCCCCAGCCTCCTTCGTCGGCAGCCTCCATCTGGCTCAATCGTCGCGGTGCTGCGTTCCGCTTGCAACCCCGGCGGCTCAATCGTCGCATCGCTTCGCTGCCGCTCGCGCTGCTCGTTTCGCTCGCTTCCTCCTCTTCGCTTTATCCGCCACCGGCGGCGCTCAGCTTCGGAACCCGTTTCGCCAGCCTCCTTCACCCCTCCCTCATCCCTCCATCTGGCTCAATCGTCGCGGTGCTGCGTTCCGCTTGCAACCCCGGCGGCTCAATCGTCGCATCGCTTCGCTACCGCTCGCGCTGCTCGTTTCGCTCGCTTCCTCCGCTTCGCTTTATCCGCCACCGGCGGCGCTCAGCTTCGGAACCCGTTTCGCCAGCCTCCTTCACCCCTCCCTCATCCGCCACAGGCGGGGTCGGGGTTACGGAGCCACAGGCGGGGTCGGGGTTACGGAGCCACTGGCGGCGCTTCGGCTACGGAGCCTCCAAGAGGGAGCCTCTCCCAAAGCCTTCCCCTTAAGGGGAAGGTGGCGCGTAGCGCCGAATGAGGTGTTTAGCGGCGAAAGTTTGCTTATCCACCAACACCTCATCAGTCGACTTCGTCGCCAGCTTCCCCTCAAGGGGAAGCCTTTGCATACTTGCCTCACTCTCTATTTCCAGCGCAGCATTAAATAACGTTCAACCGCAGATTACACCCAGTTCGTCAGAATTTGTTCCCGGTACCAAAAACTAAAAAGAAACGGAGAAAGAACGCCGCGGGCTCATCATAGGCCTGCGGCGAGGTCTTAGGTACAAGCTTTACGGCGTGATGCGGTTCGGTCCGCGGAACAGGAACATCGCTTCCTTGATGGTGGTATTCAGCAGCAGCATGGTCAGCCGGTCCAGTCCCAGCCCGAAGCCGCCGTGGGGCGGGCAGCCGTAACGGAAAAACTCTGTGTAAAACTTCACATCCTCGCTTAGCCCCTTTTCCTCCGCCTGCTCAAGAAGAAGTTTGTAGCGGTGTTCGCGCTGCGCGCCGGTGGTGATCTCCACACCGCACCAGTTAAGGTCATAGCCCTGCGGCACGCCATTTTTGCGCATGTGGTAGAAGGCACGCTTTTCAGAAGAGAAATCCGTTACGAACAAAAATTCATGGCCGTACACTTCCTTGACATAGCGGTAAGCCAGTTGTTCGGCCTCGGTGGTGGTATCCCCCTTTTCCGTTTCCGGCACAGCATAGCCATAACGCCTTTCCAGCTCATCGTAAAGGTCGTGAAGGGCAATGACCGGGAAAGGGAGGCTTGGCACGGTTACCTCTATGCCGTACAGACGCTCAATATCCTTTCCGTAAGCCTCCTTTACGTTTCTAAGCGCGTCCCTAAGCAGCGCTTCCTCCAGGCGCATGACATCCGTAAAGGAAGTGATATAGGAGAACTCCAGGTCAAAGCCGGTGAACTCGGTGGCATGCCGGTTCGTAAAGGATTTTTCGGCGCGGAATACCGGGCCAACCTCAAAGACCCGCTCGAAGCCGGCGGCCATGGCCATCTGCTTGTAGAACTGCGGGCTCTGCGCAAGGTATGCCTTGCCGTCAAAATACTTTACCTCAAATACTTCCGAGCCGCTTTCGCTGGCCATGGCGATCAGCTTGGGCGTGTGAATCTCCATAAAGTCCTGCTTCAAAAGAAATTGCCGCATGGATTCTAACAATAGCGTCTGCACGCGAAACAGAAGCTGCTCGCGCTCGCCGCGCAATGAAAGCCAGCGGTAATCCATGCGCACATCCACCGAGGAATCCTTCAAAAGCGGAAGGGGAGCAGCGAGCGACTCGACACAAAGACCGGAAGGAAGCACTTCAATGCCGCCTAATTTTACAGCCGGGTTCAATTGCGCCATGCCTTCCACCGTAACGACGGATTCCAGCGTTAGGTGTTCCAACACTTCCTTAAGTTCCGGGTGCGCCATTTTCTCGATGGTGACCTGCACCTTGCAGGTTGTGTCGCGGATCACCAGAAACATCATGGCACGCGTATTGCGGATATTCTCAACAAAGCCCTGTATCCTGCATGCTTGCCCCGCCTGCAGGTTCTTGATATATGTCCTTTCCATACCCATTGCCTCCCCCATTATTTTGTACTTTATACAGGCGGGGGGCACTATCAAACCCGGCATGATCCATATGCCGCATAGTATCACATCCCTTCCATAAAAAAACCCACCCCGGTACATCATGCCGGCGTGGGTAGTACGTATGTGCATAAGCAGATACGGCGGTTTCCCCTCGCAGGCACACAGCACATTTCGCACTTGCGCCTGCAGCGGATTGCCGCGGCTCAAGTGCTAAAGGTCCATATCCCGGTCAAAAATCGGATACAGCATAGAAACGCACCTGCTTTATTGGAAATTTCCTACAGTATACCCATGTGGGGACGCGCTGTCAATGATAAGTGCAAACCCGAATTATATATGGCGGGCATGAGGAATGGCACCTTACCTAAAGCAATGACAATTGAATACGGATAATTGGCTGATACAGCTTCCGCAAGGCGGCCCGGAAGCATCATTTTTGCACTTTGCCGTTTTTTCATTGCTATTGTAAAGTTTGCAACTCATATCAGGTTTTTGGCCGGCAGTATTGGTATAATGGAAAGGGAGTGACTGAAAAATGTCTGTTCAAACAATAGAGACAATGGCAAAATGGGTGGAGAACAATGTCGCCAATAACCCAACGCTCCTGGATATGTCTTCCCATGTGGGCTATTCGCCCTATTACTGCTCCGTGAAGTTCCGGGAGCATACGGGAAAGACATACAAGCAATTTCTTGCGCAGTGCAGGCTGAAGGCCGCCGCGCAGGATCTTACAAATACCAATGACAGGATCACGGACATCGCCATCCGGTACGGCTATTCATCCCCGGAATCGTTGGCAAGGGCGTTTGCCGCCGCCTTTCATTGTTCGCCCCGGCAATTCAGAAGATCATCGCCGGGATGAACGGCCCAAATGACCATCCACATCATCTTGAGCATAAACGTGAGGTGCCGTCATGACAAGCAAACCGGGCAGGAATGATCTTTGCTGGTGCGGCAGCATGATAAAATACAAAAAGTGCCACGCATCCGCAGATGATAAAATGGAGGCCTATGCATACAAGGGCTATGAAACGCCGGGGCGAGGCCTTTTAAAAACCCCGGCGCAAATTGAGGGTATCCGAAGGAGCGGCAGAATCAATACCGCCCTGCTGGATTATATAGAGGGCTTTGCCAGGGAGGGCATAACCACCGGGGAACTGGATCAAATATTACACGCAAAAACAATAGAACTGGGCGGTATACCTGCCCCGCTGAACTACAACGGTTTTCAAAAAAGCGTATGCATCTCCATAAACAACGTGGTATGCCACGGCATCCCGTCCAAACAAACGCATCTGCGCGGCGGCGATATTGTGAACATTGATGTTTCCACCATATACGAAGGTTTTTATTCCGACTCTTCGCGCATGTTTTTGATGGGCGAAGTCAGCGAAGAAAAAAGACGGCTCGTAACGGTGGCAAAGGAATGCATGAAAATGGGAATTGCAGAGGTTCGGCCATGGGGATTTCTTGGCGATGTGGGCCAGGCGGTAAACGATCACGCAAAAAAGAACGGCTATACCGTTGTAAGGGAAATTGGGGGCCACGGAATCGGCCTAAACTTCCATGAAGATCCCTGGGTCGGTTATGTGTCAAAACGGGGCACGGGGATGCTGCTTGTGCCGGGGCTGGTTTTCACCGTAGAGCCTATGGTCAATATGGGCAAGGCGGACATATTCACCGGCGAAGACGACGGCTGGACAGTTTACACAGCCGACGGAAAGCCGTCCGCGCAATGGGAAAAGACGGTTCTTGTAACGAACATGGGATGCGAAGTGCTGGCGTATTAGCAAACAAAAAATAGGGCTCCCTGCAGCAGCCTTTGATATGGAAAAACACCGGTGCCTATTCTATGTGCTATAGCAAAGACGAAAGGCATGGCGCCTGCTGAGCAGAGACGTCAATGTTCCAGCTTACAGTATGGTATAATAAAGTGAAACTTACAAAATGGTTCCGTCTCATCAGGTGGCGGAATATCATCCGTGCATCGGCAGGCAAGGAATCATAGGAAAGGGGGCGTGCCTTATGAGCGGCATACTGATCAAGGACACCACAAGGGAAGAGCGGGAGGAGATCATCAAAAAAGCGCTGGACTGCGGCGGCGGCGGATGTGAAAACTGCTCATCCTGCGCTCTGGGGGGCGGCGACCCATATACCATGTACCAGCCCTACATCGACGGTGAAAAAGAAATCGCGGAAATCAACGCGGAATACATGGCGAGATATACCAAGGGCTGATCCTGATTCCCTGGATTCAGGGAAACTCGCGTGGCAGAGTATTTCCTGATTTGCGGTGAGAAGGAGAAGGATAGGAATATGGAAAATTTCACAAAAGAGGAAATAGAAGAAGCCCTTCGCCCGATAGCTTCCCTCATCAGCAAGTCTGAAAAAGCGCAGCAGAAACTGGCGCAGGGATCGTGGCAGCACAAAATGCTGCAAGGCAACATAAAAGCGCTCCATATTGCCTCCGCGCTGATGAATAAGAACGATACGGAAATTTTTACGCGGGAAGATTTGCAGGAAGCGCTCCGGGCACTGGATTCAATGATAAGCAAAAGCGAAAAAGCCCAAGAGAAGTTTTCGCCCGGAACCTCCCAGCACACGCTGCAGCGAAACAGAATCAAGGCATTGCGTATAGCGTCGGAATGGATAGGTTCCATTGTTTGAAACGGCTGTTTTTCGTCCAATAATACAGAAAATGCATAAGGGAGGATGTATCATGCAGAAGCATCGGGTATATACCATGAGCATTACAACCGTCTACCCCCTTTTGGTAGCAAAAGCAATGAGAAAGGGGCGTACGAAGGCGGAAGTAGATGAAATCATCCGTTGGCTGACAGGATATAGCCAGGAAGAGTTGGAAGCGCAGCTGGAAAAGCAGACGGATCTTGAGACCTTCTTTACAAAAGCGCCCCAGCCAAACCCTTCCCGGGCCCTCATCAAAGGTGTGGTATGCGGTGTCCGGGTGGAAAACATCGAAGATCCCCTCATGCGGGAGGTCCGCTACCTGGATAAGCTGATCGATGAGTTGGCAAAGGGAAAAGCGATGGAGAAGATATTGAGAAAGTAAGAATGCAATGCCTTAATATGCTGATTTTTCCTATGTGTTTCCCCCATACTCGATCACTGTATTCCGATTCATTACGTCTCAAAAATTCTAGCTGATCTGCCGATATAAAAACCGGGGGCTAATCAGGTTCTCTATGGGAAAAAGAAAGGGGCCACCGCAAGGTGGCCCCGGCATTATCGCAGCTTCATGGTGTCTTTAGGCTTATGCTTACGTTGCATCAAAGCAGAACGGGTGCCCTTCCGGGTCAAGCATGACCGTCCAATGATCCGAATACTGGGTCTGCGCAACTTTAGCACCGAAGGAAACGGCTTGCTGCATCCAGTCTTTGAGTTCCGCATGGTCTACGGCAAAATCCAGATGCAGCATTTGCTGCTGCCTTCCATTCTCCTCAGGCCATGTGGGCTGGACGTAATCAGGGTTTTTTTGAAAGCCGATATCCACATTGCTGGCTTCAGATCCTATGATCACAAAGTCGTCTGTAACATATCCCTTTTTCCAGCCAAGCAGCTGTACATAAAAATCTGCCAGCGCCTTAGGATCGAGACAATCCAGAACAACCTTGTCAAACTTGATTTTCATTACATTGATATCCATTTTTTTCTCCTTCAATTGGAGGGCTAATCGTTGATAACCCTCCTTTTTTTATGATGCATGGTCGTATCTATGTGCTCTATGCAAACAATGCTCATATTTCCACTTCCTTCCATGTTAATATGGAAAAAGTATAGTCTATGCCGAAATGGTTGTCAAGAAAAGAATAGAAAATCCTGCAAGAGGGCTTATTCTTCCGGCTGCAAATAAAACGGGGAAGGTAACAAAAGCAACCCTCCCCCGGTTAGCCAAAGCCTCATTGAATTTTCCTGTTTCCAAATCCGTCCTGCTTCCTAACGGTTCAGGGGAAGACGCCCCGAATCTTCTTGGCTTTTACAATCCGGCTCAGGGCCACCATGTACGCTCCCGTGCGCATGGTTGTGTGATTGGTCTGGGATTTAATCCATACCTCATCAAACGCACGGGTCATGACGCGTTCAAGGGTCTGGTTGACCGCATCCTCGTCCCATGTCATGGATTGAATATTTTGCACCCATTCCAGATAAGACACCACCACACCGCCGGCATTGGCCAGAATATCCGGTATCACCGTGACCCCCTTGGCCTCCAGGATCGTGTCCGCTTCCACCGTCGTGGGGCCGTTGGCGCCTTCTACAATGATCCGGGCACGGATATCCCCCGCAATATGCTCATGGATCTGGTTTTCGATGGCCGCCGGAATCAGTACGTCACAATCAAGGAGCAGGAGCTGCTCATTGGTGATATGCTCCACCCCGTCCTCTTGGTATTCGGCGAGGCGCCTTCCATTGTCGCCGCCGACAAAGTCCAGCACTTTGCTGACGCTAAGGCCTGAGGGATCGTACAGCCCGCCGGAGACATCGCTGATAGCAATAATTTTGCAGCCAATTTCACAGAGCAGCCGGGCAGCTGCTCCGCCCACATTCCCTACGCCCTGAATGGCAACACGGGTTCCCGCCTCATTAAGCCCAAGACGCCGAAGCACCTCCCGGGTGATCAGCATGACGCCACGGCCCGTGGCATCCTGCCGGCCCAGGGATCCACCCAACTCGATAGGCTTGCCGGTGACCACGCCGTGTACGGTATACCCTTTGAATATGCTGTACGTATCCATGATCCACCCCATGATCTGGGCATTGGTGCCCACGTCCGGGGCGGGGATATCCCTTTCCGGGCCGATCAAGGGCAGAATCATGGCCGTATACCGCCGGGTCAGCCGCTCCAGCTCTCCTTTGGACAGTTCCCGGGGATTCACCTTGACGGCGCCTTTGGCGCCGCCATATGGGATGTTCACCACCGCGCACTTAAGTGACATCCACGCCGCCAAGGCTTTCACCTCGTTGATTTCAACGTCCTGGTGGTAGCGGATACCGCCCTTGCAGGGGCCCAAGGAACTGGAATGCTGAACCCGATATCCCTCAAAAACCCGGATGCTCCCGTCATCCATGACGATGGGCACCGCCACCTTCAATTCTCTTTCCGGGTACTTGACCGCAACATATTCCCGCTGGTTAAGGCCCAGCAGCCCGGCTGCCTTTTCCAGCACCTCCAGCATGTTATCGTAGGGATTGTAGTTCGCGCTCATTGCGCATCTCCTTTCTGTTTAAAAATCCCCATCGTCATTCAGGGCATCAAAAACAGCCCCGTTTCAATATCCTTATCTTACCACCTGGTGAACCCACCGTCTATAGTCAGGCCGATCCCGGCGGCAAGTATACATTGCTATGATCCATTGTGCGGCGGTGATGCTTGGTGTAGAATACAACTGTTGCCGGATCATAAACCGGCAAGCTAAAGATTGCTTGAAAGGGCGCAGTGTGATATGTATCCTTCGCTGTGGTTTACGGGCACAAACAGGATACGGTAATCCATGATTAAATCATGGGGTTTTGTTTGTATGCCCAAAAACGATAGCGGAGGCGGATATTGATGAATATTTCCGAGAACATTCTTAAGCACAATCTCAGGAATGTGTATTTTTTAACGGGATCACCGTGCGGAGGAAAGACCACGATGTGCCGGGCGCTTAACGAAAAGTATGGATTTACTTTTTTCAACAGCAACCACCGGGAGCCAGGGTTTGCCTCGTGGACAGAGATTTGTCAAAGCGATTACCAGCCTGTGACATCTGCGCGAACGACTGATTGGGAGCGCTTTTTTAACCGTTCGATTGAGGAATACCTGGCTTGGCTGGATGCGGCGGTAGCGGAGTACAGCGAATATGTGATGATTGAACTCATCAAACTGGCACAGACGCACACCGTGGTGACGGATATTGACTTGCCTGTTTCACTGCTAAAGCAAATCACGTCCCCCAAGCGCGTGGCCTGCATGCTCACCACGCCCGATTTGGTTGTTCGGGATTTCTATCAGCGCAAGGACCATCGGGATATTTATGATTGCATCATGTCCTTGCGCGATCCCAAAAAGGCGCTGGAAAACAATAAGGCTGTACTGCGGCGCTTGTGTGAGCGGGCTAATGAGGAGGCACGGCGGGCGGAATGGTTCTGCATTTTCAGGGATGAGGATAGTACCGTGGAAAAATCGCTTGCGCAGCTGGAAGCGCACTTTTGCTTGCGGGCCGGGTAAAGCCTTGCCATGCGAATGACACAGGTATGACATAATAGCACAAAAAGGCTGTCTCGTTGCGATTCACTCGCAATGAGACAGCCCTATTTATTCATCTGTTGAAAATATCTTATTGATTATTTCTTCGGCTCTTTCTTTATAAGTGTGCTTTTGTACGCTTATCACAGCATTTTTGCGAACCTTCAAATAATCATCCGTGTTTTTTTTATAATAATCCAATATCTCAAGAGTCTCATTGGAAGAATTGGAAATAGCCAATGCACCGCTGGTGCCAAACATATCTTTTATGGCAGTATTATAACAAGTAAGCCCGAAACCTCCGGAACCTAAAATTTCAAAGGTACGTCTTGTTATAGTCAACTCATGATTTTGTGTGATTAAATTGATAAAGGAGCTGTTATATATATCGCAGGTCTTCTCGTAAAATAATACGCCTTTGAACCATTCAATAGGCACATCAAGATCCAGAAATTTTTTTATTACCGGCTTGTATTCTGTCGTGCCATAAAAATCTATCCTATAATTGTTTTCAATCAAGGGCTTCAATATAATCGGAATCGCTTTGCTATACCGGAAATGCGCGGGATAATGATTTGCATACCATAACCATGCATTGCCAACCAGGCTGATCGTGTGATTTTCATTGAATGATATTGATTTTGGATAATGAATGGTGGGATTATAAGCAAAATCAAGCCTCTCACAGGGGATGCCTTTACTTTTGAGCTTTTCAAGCATTTCAGGGCAAATCGAAAATACCATATCGGGCTTTGATAATTCAAAACCTGTCATCTGTAAATTATATTGTCCAACTCCTTCGGTATCCCAGCAAACACACTTATAATTTGGTGAATTTCTGGAACCGATATGATTGAGCATGGAATGGCTGAAATAACCCATATAGGAAGAAAGAATTAATAAATCAGGATTTTTTTCTTCCATTATTTTATCAAAATTTTCTATAGAAGCCGGTGTTATTATTTGCGATTCACAGCCTGCTGCAGTAAATCCCCATAAAATATCGCCTGCATAAAGTTTATCACAATAAATGGCTACCTTATATTTTTTTGTATTGGTATCACTCATTTTATATTACCTTCCCCTTAACCATATAAATCGACATAACGAAGATTTCTGCCATATGTTACGGAAGAAAACATAAAACCTATTTGAATGAAATGATCTTATATTTCTTTCAAGCGTATAATTACTCCGGTAAAAGTAATATAGAATCTTCAAAAGATTCTATTGTATTATATGAAATGAAAAACGAGTGGTTACCAGTGTGGTGCTGACACCAATGCAGCCATATCCCCTTGTATCAGTAGGCCGGCCATGAGAATGGCTGTCTCCTTTAAGACGCCAAAGAGGGCAACACCTAGTTTCCTAAACGATGCCCTTAATGGCAAAACCCTTCGTTTTGTGTGACAAGCACTTCTTGCACAAGTGTCTTGCCATGATGGCGGAGAAGGTGGGATTCGAATTAGCAAATGTAGTTTTGGCCTGTTCTCACGCGGGTCAAAAAGTGTTGATCCGTCTATGTTTTCTCCCATTTCACTTTATTAGCTGCCTTTCTGTTTTAATGTCTGTCATCGTCGTAAGGGTAAAAATAAGGGTAGAAATTGGTGTGCATTTTTCTATACTTCTATAGATGAAAAGGCCTAACCTTCTTTACTTGCTCAAGTCGTAACTCCCAAAATGTCGCTTGTATGTACATGCCCATCCGGTGCCATCCATTATCCATAGGAGGATCGATATCAAAGATTCTTTCCCATGATTTGCGCTTGACTCTCACCTGCTGCTCTTCAGGTAGCAAATCAAACCAGGCATCTTCAGCTTCATACTCGGTCTCGTTTTCGCTGCATCCCAGATACCCGTCATACAGTACATTATGCCACGATTCCTCATCACTGAGCAACACTTCGGAATCCGCAATCTCTATTTCGAGGCAGACCATAGTTTTTTTATAGCCTCGAAATTCTACTCTTCGCAGATCGGGTTGTTTATGCTCCCAGGACAAAGTATGCCAAGCCCAAATGGGGTACTGCACACCTGGCGGCGGCTCGCCTATGCGGTCTCGCATTTGAACGGCTATCCAGTCATAGGCTGCGCTAAAATCCATTTCGGTGATGCAGGTGGACATGGAGGGTGAGCAGCGGAAGATCCCTTCTGCCAAGAGAAGTTGATATACTGTAGCAGGCTGGATAGTCCACAATCTCAATTTATATCACCTACAATCTTGCCCTCTTATACCAAAGAGCTGTTATTGAAAGATTTCAAGTCACAAATGGAGGATAAATTTCCTGTGCTTTTTGTTGGAACAATTCTATTGTAGTATATCATAGGGACAGTTGCATATGGTTCCTGAGGCTATAAGAACCCAGACCACTGAAAAGTGATAATTTCTGTGCGATAAAAAAGCTTCTATGCCTTTACATAAGCAAGTAAAAAGATATATAATCAAATCACCATAAAGAGTGCGCGAGAGACAAGCTCGTTGACCGCACAGCAACCTGGCCAGTGGCAAAGGTGCTAAAGCTTGACCGATGGGGTGATAAGCAATGTTGCTCCCATCGGTAGCGATGGGGGCTTTTTTGCACTCTCTTATGGAAAACATAAAGAATGGGGAGTGTAACCATGCGTTTGTTCTGTGTAAGCCAAAAACCGGACGTCAATGAAGTATTTGAAATCACCAGCAGGGGGTACGGCGTCAAAAATCCCGCCAGGATCAATGGATATGCCGGTACGTTCTTATTTGTCCTTCCCGATGTATATGTCTCTGATCGGCTGGAAAAAGCCATGAATGAGGATGCGCGGTATACCTCAACGCTGATACTACTTATCCAAAGATTCAAGAAAGGAGATTATGGAACCATTCTAGAAGCGGAAGAGGAACACAATTTTGGGCAACGTTACTTGGCCAACAGTAATACATGGATGATCGCCTGCTACGACACAGACGTTGGAAAAATAAGATTTGAAACCTTTTGGAATATGGCGCTGTTCTATTTGGACGGTGAGCAGATTGATACCATCCGAAGAGAGCAGCTTGAAAAGCCCAATGCCCAGACACTTGCGGCAATTGAGGAAGCAAGGCAGATCAGCAAAAATGGTGTAGAAGATGCGATTGGGGATTTGGATTCCTGATATGCGGATGAAACCCTGTAACCACCACAATTACAAGGTCTTTTTTGGTATGCCCGGAAGGAGTTGAACTTGTGAGCTTTGGAGTCGGAGTTGTATCAAGTACGTTTCGGCGCAAATTCGCATACGCTGGAACACCTTATTTTATTGGGTTTTTGGCTTCAGCGTATGATGGGGGAGCTTGGCTTATTGCGGGGGAGTAAACCCCAAAATAAGCCACGAATTATTGTTATATTAAATACATTTATGCTTGGGTGCATATTCGCTAAGTGTTCGCTCCCCAAGGAGTATTGCTAATGCATAGCGGCAATCTGCTTTTGAACGATTTCGCTAATCGTCGCCTTCCATGCAGGAGCTTCACGACAACTATATCCATAACATTCATGCATTAAATCGAAAAGGGGTGCGGGATTTGCAATGCCATGTTCAAACATTGCCCTAAAGTATAGAGAAAACTGTTGCAACGTAATAGGAATAATGTGCAATTTAAGTTTTGTATCATCACGGGTATACCAACATCCATTTCTGAATGTTTCTGCTGTATTGGTATCAATACGGTTAGCGATAAATAAACCAAATACTGGTTTATCTTTTTGCTGCATCAGATCAGCAACATGCCGCCTTACGGGCTCGCCTTCCATAGCTTCTTGCCGTGAAGATTCGGACAACGTTACCTCAATAACAACAATTCGATCTTTAAATTCAGCTATCAGGTCAGCGCCATTGCCGGGGGCTGTACTAACAGGCATGAAGTCTTGGTCTATATTGAACCGTCGAACATCATAAGGCTTATTTACTAGACTATCAAGTGCAAGGAACGCTCGCCACAAACTCCACTCCAAGTATGCAGGGGCTTCTGCTCTTGGTATACGCAACTCGTTTTCTTCATCAATACGCAGACGTTCTTTTCTAGAAGCGATCAAATCCATATAGGCAGCAATTTCCTGCCATTCATCCGCTTGATGATGTGCATAGTATTCTTCCTTTTTCTCTGCAATTAGCTGCTCTATTTCATAGCGCACCTGATTGATATGCGCCGGGGTATCAAGCAGTTTACCTTCAAGTGAATAGTGAATACCAAATTTCACGGTTTGTGATAACAAGTCATAAAGAACCTGTGTAGCCAAGTCTTGTTGGTCGGTCGGCAATTTCGACCCCATGCATAAATTGTGATATAAGTATACCAATTTTTGTGTGGATACAAGTTGCTG
This sequence comes from Bacillota bacterium, assembly GCA_023415715.1. Classification (GTDB taxonomy): domain Bacteria; phylum Bacillota; class Clostridia; order Christensenellales; family Aristaeellaceae; genus JAEWAH01. The sequence goes on along the minus strand of JAEZJP010000209.1, from coordinate 17,483 downwards.
CGTTAGCTGAATCGCTAAAGTGTGCTTTTCGGGTATCAATATTATGCCCTTGCCTTTGGCCTGTACCATGCCCGTTGCCTTAATATAACGAATATTCATATCCGCATAATCTTTAAAGGTTCTCAGAGCACAGCCGAATTCAACCGCTTTTTGGTAGTACAATTCTCCGTCAAATCTGCGTTTTCTTTCAGCCGCATTGCGCCTAGCGCGTAGGTCTAAAAGCTGATCGGTTACATTGTCAAGCCCGTCAGATGGATTCGATACAATTACGATAGTAGCCATTTCAGGGAATGAGATAGTAGCTTCATGCCCTTTGCGCTCCAAATTGAGCATAATTGCAAGTACCCAACAAAGAGGTGAAAAAGTACTATCATTATCGAGAGGTGTAAGTGGTGTTACCATAGAGCGCAAATAGCATTCTTGAATTGCGGGCACGGTTTGTGCATTTATTAAATTGCGGCCTGCTGGCGTGATCATATCAAGTGGACCTAACGTATCCTGATCAAACCCCATGCCTTTATTGACTTCTGGATAGATAAAGCCTAATTTGCCCATGGCAGAACGCCACTTCCGCCCAACGCTATTGGTAACATCCTCACCTAATGATACAATCCCGTTTTGCCCTAATAGCTCACGAAAAGCAATATCGCCTGCAACATTACGGATATTGCCCTGTATCGAAGATTTGGAGTAAGCTATCAAGCCGTCACGAATGCGCAATGCACTTCTAACGGATGTATTGCCCAATTGCCAAAAATTCATAGGCCTACACCTCCATCAATATCCAACAAACAGGTATTCTTGCACTTTATTTCTATGCGTTGCAGAATCAGCTTGATTGCCGAACGAATACTGATAATCGATCGGTATAACTTCAACATGCGCTTTATGCTTTGCCATGATCGAGAGCATTTCATCATGGGTTGGTAGGCTGTTAGATGAATAGGAAACAAGTAGGATACTATCTGCAAACCGCTTGAATAGCAAATCGAAGGCGTCGGCTGCGGTGTACCTTGTTGAAAATGGTGTGGGATATGACTTGAATTTCTTTGTTTGTGTATGCTGCTGTATCTCTACACCTTCCCAATTTCTGGCAAGCCCTTCAACAAAATGATAACGACGTACATATTCATTGTCAGACAACGGTGAATAATATGGCGGGTCAATATATACTAAACCGGGTTTTTCAATGCGGAGGTTCATTGCATCACCATTGAGCGATTTGTTTTGCTTACCATTGTCAAAAATAGCATGATTGACGGCATCTACCGCTTCAAGAAATTGCTGCTCAAATGATTTTAGTAAGTCTTTTCTACCGTCATTGTACCGTTCACCGGTGTAGGTGAAAATGCCTCGCGGACGTTTTTTCGTACAAGCTCGTATCAAAGCCGTCATAGCAATGGCCTTTTCATAGGGGTTTGATATGTGTGCAATATTGGCCCTTATCGTATCAATTAGTGCGTTATCATCACCTGAATAGTATAGGCCCGCAAAAGTGCGTGCAACAAAGCCGTCTGTATCAAAATGCGGTACAAGCAATGATTGTGCCGTTTCCATAGGCAAGCGAACAGTATTGTTCTCTATCATAGCCTTTGTAAAGGTTGATGACATAAACATATAATCATTGCTAATTACGGCTTTCCCCTGCGTTTTGAACATATAGCCTACAATGCCAGAACCTGAAAATAAGTCGACAACGGAATCAAATGAAAATTGTGAAGCAACTGACCATATTGAAGAAAGCATCTTGCTCTTTGAACCCATAAAGCGCGTGGTAGGATATAGATTAACCTGCTTCGGTAATGGCTCGTCGATAACGCGAATTAACGATCGTTGTTTCGGCAATACTGAAACTATTGCATCCTCACCTAATCTCTTGGTTCCGTTACAAGATATGCTCCTTTTTGTTGGCACAATATCAATTGTAAACTGGCTATACAGTTCATGCACCAATGGATGATTCGAGTTGGTTAAGATGACGTAGCATCCTAACTCATGCAGACGTTTCACTTCTTTAGATAATTCGATATGATCTTCCTCGTAGAATTGTTCTTTTGTATAACGTTTAAAATCTGAATAGGCCGATACGGGTAGATAGGGAGGGTCAAGAAATATAAAATCCCTTGGCTGTGCATATTCATGAAGTACGGTCAAATAATCACCACAGGCAATCGTAGCCCTACTTAGTGCATCCGATGCAGCGTAAAGTGCCTCTGTATCACAAATACAAGGATTCTTGTACTTGCCATAAGGCACATTGAATTGCCCCTTGCGGTTTACTCGATATAGCCCATTGAAGCATGTATGGTTCAAATATATCATTCGTGCAGCAGCCTCGGCTTTTGATAAACTAACCCAATCCTGCGCACGTACGGCATAATACATTTCTTCGGTATTTTGATACCGCTCAAGATAGCAAATAACTTCATCAACATTGTGCGCTACTTGTTCGTATACGTTAATAAGTTCAGGATTGCTATCTGCAATAACCCCTTGTTTGGGATTGAGAGAAAAAAACAGTGCTCCTCCACCACAAAACGGCTCGATATATCTGTTATATTGCGCCGGAATACGCGGCATGATTTCAGTGAGCATTTGCCCCTTGCCGCCAGCCCATTTCAAAATGGGTTTTGCAGGCTTGTGCGCACCGTTAGCCATAATGATAGCCTGATTTATCACCAATGCCGCCTACCTCCTGCAAATTAACATACACAAGTATAATACTATATTATGCAAAGGGATTCAATTGTGAAATATGCGTAGACAATACTTGATCTTGTGTGCATGTAGTGCAACACCGCCCCAAACCTGTCCAGAATATTGTACCCATACAATGGTTCCTTTTTATTTTTTTGGATATTTTGATACGTTACCGCCCCATGCATAGGCCCTTCAATCCCCCCACCGGGGTATTCATTCGGGTATGCTTTTTATATGGGAAGAAAAGTGCGCGTTCTACACATGTGCACATGCTATATCTGTCAATGTTTGATATAAGGGGGGGCGTCATTTTTTGAGGAGCTAAATGGGGGCTATATTGAAAAATATAATAAGGGCGACCCTTCCGGCTCACCCTTTAGCATATCGGTATATTGTTGCAGGTGATATTCCCGTTACTTTTGCTATTTCCTGCACGGTCATTGTGCCAGCCGTATATAGCTTCCGGGCCATATCGACGGCTCCTTGCTTAGCCTTTGGCCTTCCACCTACCCGGCCTCTTGCTCTCGCCGCCTTCAAGCCGTCTTGTGTGCGCTCTGCAAGCAAATCGCGCTCGAATTGTGCCAGAGCCGCAAGCATTGTAAGCATCAGCTTGCCCGTGGCGCTGCCAGTGTCCAGAGCTTCCTTTAAGCTCACTAGAGCAACCCCAGCGTTGGTTATACGCTCCACAAGCTCCAGTAGGTCCTTTGTCGACCTGGACAGCCGGGAGAAGGATTCCACTACCAGAGTATCGCCAGGGCGCAGGACCTCCAAAACGTGGTTAAGCTGTGGCCTATCGGCCTTTGTGCCAGTCATCTTTTCCTCATAAATCCGTTCGGCACCCCATGCTTTAAGAGCGTCCCTTTGCCTATCGAGGTTTTGATCAGTGGTACTTACTCGTGCGTATCCGATTTTCATCATGTAGCGCCCCTTTCGCATAACATACTATCATAAACGGATGTTATTGACAAGTAGTTTTTGAGACGGGTTTTGAGAGAATTTTCAGGCAAATTTTGCGCTATATTAGCAAGACAAGTATAACCCATCATAAACGACCATTTTTGAAGGCGGTAAGGAGATAAATTAAAGTATTAGTATAAAGGGGAATGCTTAGGAAAATATGCTTAATCTCTTTTTGGGGTATCGATTTTTGCTGCTACTATTTAGGTTTCGTATTTTTTCCTCCATGATCTTTAAATGGTTGTTTATATAGTCTTCTATTATTACTTTTCCATGATCTAAAAGATTATCTACTTCCCACTTAGGATATTGTTGATATAAATCGCCTAAGACTGAATCAGCTCTTTTTAGCATTACTCTTACATAGTGATTCTTTATACCTTTGTTAATCGTTCTAAACATTTTTTTGCGTGCTCTTTTCTCGCTCAAACGGTTAATTTCCCCTAATAAGTATCCAAATTTTTCACACATATCTTGCGAATAGTCTTCGTACACTCTCATGAAGTTTTTTCCACTATTTTTCACATGTGATAAAAGATCATCATCCAGTTTTCTTATTGTTTGAACTTGAGCCTCAATGTTTTTCTGTTCACAATTGCCAGTTAATGATGATCTTCTTGTTGCGTTGTACTCCATCCACATTTTGAATAACATATTTTCATAAATAGTTTTAAATTTTCCATTCCAGATCCCTACACCCCTCATATGGTTATAGTCATTAACATGAATCAACTCATGATATATTAATTCCTTCTCATATATGCACTCTGAATCTATTGGTTCAGTAACCTTGCTTAAGTCATTCATATAATAATTATATATTGTTCTAACAGCATCTGCATCAATATCAATTGTATAAAGTATATTATTCCCCCTTCTATAAGCTGTTGTTTTACCAATGCTCCGTTGTATTATTTTCCCATATTCTTTACTGCTGTTCGTAAAATTGCACACAGTAATTTTTGTCAAACCTTTAAGATTCAATATAGTTTCAAAATACTCCACAAGTCTATCAACAATTTCTTTTAAATATGCTCTGAATTTGTAATCACCTAATGATAATTGAACTTCAACTGGAATTCTTACTCGTTCACATTTTTCGTTCATTGAATCCCTCACAAACTAAACAATATTAAAAAAATGCGGGGTCTTGGAATCGGGTTTTAAATTTGGTTCACATACTTTGACTAATAAAGTTGCAGGAAATGCTACTCCTGTGATAACTGCTTCACCTTCGCCTAAAACTGGTAAATAAGAAAGCATTTCTTTATTAGCTTTTGTAACCAATTCTGCAACCGCGAAAATGGTTCTAGTGGTTAGAGACTCAATATGATCGTCCTGATCTAGGACTTAGTATCGCAACTAGCAGGGTAATGAATGTTACTATAACCCCAGCAATACTAACCAACTGAACAATAGGGCTTTGGTATAGTAAATTAATTCTATATTTCCATTGATTTGTTTTAGTATGTAGTTTATTCACATTCATCAGAGTAAAAATATGCTTGAAAAAGTAAACCTTTTGCATTGTTGACTTGTGCATTTTTACGAATTCACCTGCTTTAAACGCAGATACCTCTTCAGTGCCTGTCAATACATCCCTATGCTTGCCACCATTTAGTTCCATTAAACAAACCATCTTTGGATCTTTTGCATACCCTTTCCCATATTTCTGAAATAAGAGAGTAGGCAATCCCCAGCGACACCTTTCATTAATATGAAAAGGTTCGTTGCCTGTTAGAATTCTATATCGATGTTCTAGAGCTTCAAACCCGAAATTAATATTATTCATGTTCCAATGAATCCATTGTGCCTTATCGCATCGAGAACTAACAAAAGTAAAGAATCTTTCTAGCATAAGCCTTTCTATTTCATCATATCTGCGCGAAATTTCGTCTCGAGCAATATTCATTTCCTCAGCAACCAAATGCATTGAAAAACTACTCATTTGGTTACTGCTAGAGTGTAGAACAGCAATTGAAGTAATTCGTGGTGAATACCCAGCATTTTCATCATTGAGATTCTCGCAAGAATAGTGAATAAAGTATATGTTTTCACTTTGCTCATTAAGTTCTTTGAATAGTTCATTTGCCATCTCTTACTACCTCATAGCATCCTCAAGTTGTTTAATCGGTTCGAAAAGTATAAATACACCTTTTTATGGCCCATTTAGGATTATATAACATTGGTGATTTATATACAACAAAATATGCCATTAATATGGTTAGATATAGAGAAACACTTCTTATACCGTATTGGTATGTCAATATTTTGAACGTGTAGTTTTCAGATATCACACATACGCTAACTAAGTACCATTACATTTTGTCTGGATTTTCTCATGAAGCTCACTATTGAATTTACCATATCTAGTGAAGTAATAATGTATGTCAAAAGGCATGCCTTTGCATTCAAAATGTATTTGCATATCTATATCAAATACTTCTGACATGGCAACACTGATCACGATAGAAATGTTGTATGTTTAACTGTGATCTTAAACGTCTTGTTGCATCTATCGGCATCCCTGACACAAGGGTACATGATTTACGTCACACCTTTGCTATGCTATCCTTGCAAAACGGGGACGATGTTAAAATTGTTCAGGAGAACCTTGGTCATGCTACCGCCTCCTTCACATTGGACAAGTATGGTCACGTCTCTGAGCGTATGCGAAAGGAAAGTGCTGACCGTATAGGACATATCTAAGCGGTAAGGGTAATTTGAAGGGTAATAGTCAATTTCAAAGCAATAAAAAAGCCCGGAAACGCTTGTTTCTCGGGCTTTTCTTGTGGCGGAGAAGGTGGGATTCGAACCCACGTGCCCTTGCGGACAACCGCATTTCGAGTGCGGCTCGTTGCGACCACTTCGATACTTCTCCAGACTTGCAAAATTATATCATGGCGGGCGGTGCATTGCAAGTACGGGATTGGGCTAAAATCAAACAGAAAATGAGAGGATAGCCATACGCTGCCGTAGGAATATAAACATTTTGAGTTAAGCCTGAAAGCGCTAAAGTCCGTTGATTTTCCCTGCCAGGCAGGAATCCATATTCCATACAGGGAAATGAAAATAAACATCTGTGTGCTCCGGAAAAGGATGGGAGGATCATGGCGGAGTTTGAGTATATGCCGGCGCTGCACTTTTTTGTGCACCGCATCTGCACGCCCAAATGGCTGATTCTGCGGCAAAATATCGATTTCAACGACCTGACGTATGTGTACGCGGGAAAGGGATACTATCTGGTGGACGGGGAGCGGATCGACGTATACCCCGGCTGCTTATTGAACATACCCAGCGGCCACTGGCGGGAGGCGTATACCGACCCCAAGGATACGCTTAGGCTGTACGCGATGAACTACAATATGTATGACTTTGAGCGCAACCACATCGCCCCGCTGCTGCCGCTTTGCATGAACATAGGCATTAACAAGGAGCTGATATACAGCCTGGATACGCTGGGCCGCATATGGGCGCTGAAGGAGCCCACCTATCCGCTGATGGCGGCCTCCACGTTTTTGGGCATTCTGAGCATGATCCTTATGCTGGTGAAATCAGAAAAAACGGCCTACGGGGACGCACGTGTGAAAATGGTGGCGGACTATGTGCTTTCCCACATGAACAGCCGGATCCTCACCAAGGAGCTGGTGGAATTGACATCGCTCCATCCCGTGTACCTGAATGCGCTGGTGCAAAAGCACACGGGGTATACGCTGCGCAATTTCGTGAACCGAATCAAGACCAATGTGGCGGAAGATATCATTGTGCATGAAAAAATACCCATCAACGAGGCGGCGGCCCGCTGCGGGTATTCGGACATCTACTATTTCAGCAAGACATTCAAAAAGCTGAAGGGCTATCCGCCCTCCTATACCAAGAAAGCGAAAACGTAAGGCCGATGAGTCTTAATAAGGCCTTCCTGCTTGCCGCGTGCAGTGGTCTATTACGGATAGAATCCTTCCACCAGGCACGCATCAGGATACGCCGCAAAGCATAAGGCCCAGGGGCTCTTAAACGGCACGATCGCTCCCAGTTCCAATGCCTGCTGCAATTCGGCCGCCAGCCGCATGATCACCGCGCTGCGGTGGATATAGCAGGGCTGCGGGTCGCTGAAATAGTGAATGCTCTTCTGGATGATAACATCTTCCGGGAAGGGCAGGTTGGCAGGCAGACCCTCGTAAAGTATGGCGCCGCATTGATCCAAAACGCGTATATACATGAGGCTTTTTTTATTCATAAAACTCCTGTATAAATTTTAAATAGTAAGGCAATCGTCTTTTGAAACCGGGCAGGGCTAAAAGTTTGCTTTCGACGGCCCGTTCGTTTTCTCCTGCCGCATTTGACCCTTCGGCGATTCCCCCCATCACATATTATGTTCCAGGTTATGAGGGTGGACCTGAAACCCGGGGAAGGCATCATGGCTTGAATGCAGGAATCCTTCGCAAGCCTGATTGACATGCGGCAAAAGGCAGTTTATGATGAAAAAAAGAAGGGAAGAGGGTGGACGTTTGTCCGTAACCATCAAACAGATTGCCGATCTTTGCGGCGTATCCAGGGGCACGGTGGACCGTGTGCTGAACAAGCGCGGCAAGGTTCACCCAAGAACCCAGGAACTGATTGAAAATACGATTGCGCAGCTTAACTATACACCAAACATTGCAGGAAAAGCGCTGGCGGCCAGGAAGCGGCCACTGACCTTAGGAGTGGTACTTTCCTCGGAGGGCAACCCGTTTTTTGACGATGTAATCCGCGGTATCCATCAAGCCCAGCAGGAGCTGCGGGATTTTGGCGTGCGGGTGAAGATACGCAAAATTAAGGGCTATGTACCAAGGGAACAGCTGCACCAGATCACACAGCTTTTGGAGGAGGGGATGGACGGGCTGATCCTGCATCCCATCTTTGATCCCGCCATTGAGCAGAAAATACGGGAACTGAAAGAGCAGAACATATTCACCGTGACCGTGAATACGGATATTCCGGAAAGTGCAAGGCTTTGCTATGTTGGCAGCGATTATGAAAAAGGCGGTATCATGGCTGCAGGGATGGTCTCCCTCATCATGCAGGGAAGCGCCAGGTTGGGCATCGTAAAGGGCGCCGACAACATACTGGGCCACCAGCAGAGGCTGGATGGTTTTTTAAGGCGCCTGAAGGAAGGAATGGAAAACATAGTCGTTGTAGATTATGCCAAGGCTCAGGATGACAACGATATCGCCTATGAATCCACCAGAAGCATGCTGGAAAGGAATAAGGACATAAGCGCCCTGTATGTGGTTGGCGCCGGCATGGCCGGTGTGTGCAGAGCGCTTATTTCCCTGGACCTGCAAACCCGTGTGGCGGTGGTGGGGTTCGACAGCGTGCCGGATACCGTGGAAATGATGAAGAAAGGCATTGTGCGCGCCGTGATCTGCCAGCACCCCTTTACCCAGGGCTACCGTGCGGTTCGGGCGGCATACGATTACCTGGTGGGCGGAGTTAAGCCGGCGCCGGATTATTGTTTGGTGCAAAACGAGATCGTGATACTGGAAAGCCTTTAACAATTTTATTAATGCCTGATAATGATCTTATATCCGTTTATCATGCCTCCTTACAACTTAACGAAAACCGATACTCAGCGGGCGATTGATAATCGCCCCTACAGCTGCAAAGAGTATATTGGCTTTACTACCGGCTACTGTGAGCTACGGCAGAGAAGTCAACAAACATATGCGTCTGTAGGGGCGATTATCAATCACCCGCCTGCTATGGTTTATATCAGCATCGTTTCTATAAACAAATGCTTTTTTTGCTGCATGGGTCGTTTTTACTTTGCATTATTAGTACATTTCCCTGATGAATACGCCTACACCCGTATCGTCCGTACGGTTTCGCCGGGAAGAAGCTTTCCCTCCACCACTACGATGTCAGAACCTGCGGTCTGGGGGTTCTCGATCCGGTCTATCAGGCTTGCGGCAGCTTCCGCGCCGATACGCTTTGTATCCTGCCTTATGGTGGTAAGCTTGGGCTGCAATAGCTGCATGAGCTCGATGCCGTCATAACCTGCAATGGAAATATCCTGCGGGATGTTTAGCCCCAACCCATGAATGGCCTCTATGCCGCCCAACGCCGCATAGTCGTCGGACAAGAGGATGCAGGTGGGCCGCACAGGCAATTGCAGGAGCTGGGTAACCGCTTTGTTGGCGCTGGATGGATTCGTATAGGCGCATTCCACCATGTACTCAGGCGGAATGGACAGGTTCAACTCCCGCATGGTACGGTAAAAGCCTGTGATACGGCTTTCCGTAACGGCGGAACGCATGCCGTGTACAAAGGCGATCCGGCGGTGTCCCTGACTATAAACGTACCGTATCAAATCCCGCATGCCGCTCAGGTTATCCGAAAGGATGCAGGTTCTGTTGTTGAATAAATGGTCAATGGTGACGACAGGCAGGTCGGAAGCGATAAGGTCAATGACTTCCGGCGCAAAGAAATCCACGCAGGCCAGGCAGACACCGTCCACATTGCGGTAACGGCAATGCTCCAGATAGGTCATGTTCGTACGGCCAATGTTGTGGTTGATAAAAGTGATGTCGTAGCCCTTAAGTTCCGCTTCCGTTTTGAAGCTGTCCAGAACGGCGGCAAAGTAATTGTGGGTCAGGCCGCTGTTGTTGTCATCCACAAAAAGAACGCCCAGGTTGTAGGTGCGGTTTGTTTTCAGCGCCCGGGCCAGGGAATTGGGGTGATAGCCCACCTCTTTTGCCGTACGCAACACCAGTTCTTTTGTCGCCTCGCTGACGTCGCTGTAATTGTTGAGGGCTTTGCTTACCGTGGAAACGGATAGGCCGCACCTTGCGGATACTTCTTTGATGGTCACGGTCATATGCTCTCCTTTGATTGGGTCATCATAATACTATAAACTGCTATAAAATCATTATAAATCGAAAAGCATAATAAGAGCAAGAGCGATTGCGAAAATTCCCGAAAATGATTGCAGGATGAGCACCATTCGATGCAAGAACCAGCGCAGCGCAGGCGCAATGGCTGTTCCCCTTTCTTTCTTTCCAAATCGAAAAACCCTTTTCCGCGTTCAAAGCCGCTTGGAATGATTTCACGCGAAAACGGGTTCGTATGGTGTAGAGGTATACAGGGGTTTAGCCTTTCACGCTGCCCAGCGTAACACCGCGGACAATAAATCTGCTCAGACAAAGGTATACGATGATGATAGGCAGAATGGCAAGCGCAATCGCCATATAAACCTGGCCCATATCAAACTTCAGCCAATCAGCGCTGCGCAATTGCGCAATCAGTATCGGCAGTGTCTTTTTGGCAGCGCTTTTGATAATCAAAGCGGGAAGAAAGTAATTATTCCAGGCAGAAACGAAAGTGAAAATGGCCTGCACGGCGATGGCCGGCTTCATGATCGGAAGTACTATGCGGTTGTAGGTGGCAAACTCGCCAGATCCGTCAATACGGGCTGCCTCCACGATTTCCAACGGCAGAGTACTTTCCATATACTGTTTCATGAAGAAGAAGACAATCGGTGATGATATGGCGGGAACGATCAGGGGGAGGTATGAATCCATCCAGCCCCAGCCGGAAAGTATGCGCAGAAAGCCTAACGTGACCACTTGGGACGGCACCGTCATCACAAGCAGGATGAACTTGAACGCAAAATTTTTGAGTTTAAAATCATACGCGTGCACCGCATAGGCGGTAAGCGCAGAGAAATACGTTGCCAGCGCTGCGGTGCCTGCCGAAATGAAAAGGCTGTTGAGTATGCCTCTGAACATTGGCAGTTGATCGTTACTCAGCATGGAGTTCCAGTTGTTTTGAAGGCTCCTTCCGGGCAGGAAGCTGAAGCCGGTCTGTATCTCACTATGCGCACGTGTGGCGTTGACGATCAAAATGTAGAAAAAGAACAGGCACAGGAAGCTGATGAACGCAAGAAAGATGTATGCGGCAATTCGGTATACAGTCAGGCCTGTATGTCTGTCGCGAACGGGATTGCTTTTCAAATGCGCGCCTACCATTATCTTCCCACCCCCATCGCAGCATACTTCCGTTCTTCGCGCTTTTCCTTTGTCAGCGAACGGAATACCACCATACTCAATCCGCCTGTAAGGAAAAACATCACCGTGCTCAAAGCGCCGCCCAGGCCGTAGTTCTTACTCTTTCCAAGGTAGTTGTTCAGCAGCATGATGATGGTCATGCTTGTGCGGTCCGGCGTGCCATTGCCTTTGGTAAGGATCTGCGGGACGTCGAACATCTGCAAGCCGCCAATCATGGAGGTTATAAGAGTATATGCAATAATCGGACGCAGCAGCGGCATCGTAACACGCCAGAAGGTTTGCCAGCCGCTTGCGCCATCAATTTCGGAAGCCTCAAACAAAGAACTGTCAATTCCCATCACACCGGCCATCAGAATGATAGTGGTGTTGCCAAACCACATCAGAAAATTCATCAGAGCCGTAAGTCCCCGGGTACCCGCAGTCTGGAAAATGAATTGAAATGGCGGAATGCCCAATTGAGCCATCAAATTGTTCACGGGGCCGCCGTCAGAGAACAGCGCGAAGAACAGCATCGCAAACGAGGATGCCATAATCAGGTTAGGCATGTAAATGACGGTTTTGAAAAAGCCCTGGCCTTTGATCTTGAGGTTCATATCCGTGAACCAAACGGCCAGCAGCAGCGATACAATAAGCTGGGGGATGAAGCCAAGCAGCCACATCCAGACAGTATTCCAAAGATATTTGCCTAAGTCAGCTTCTGTAAACAGCTCGATAAAATTTTGAAAACCAACATAGTTCGGGCCAACCTGCTTTAGGCCGGAAAGATAGTTTTCAAAGAAAGAATTATAGAATACATTGAACAGCGGAACCAGCGTAAAAATCGTAAAGGAAACAAAAAAAGGTATCAGGAAGATGTAGCCCCATTTTCCATACCGGACGCCCTTATGCTTTTGAATCCTGCCAAGCTGTGCCATAGCCATTCCCTCGCAATCCAGGAAAGCGGGCATGGCGAATGCCATGCCCGCCATCAATACGTTTTAGTGGGTCAGCTCCGGATGAGCTTCCTCAACAGCGGTGAAAAAGTTTGCCCAGGCGGTATCCAGGTCGACGACGCCATTGTAATAGTCGGTCATGGCGGTCATCAGCTTCTCGGTGCAGGTCTGGTCATACATCGTGGACTTTGCGCGGACGATGTTCTTGGCGTTTTCCAGCATGAGGCTCAGGTAATTCTGGCCGCCCAGGAAGGCGCTGCTGAAATCACCGGCAGCCATTTCTTCCATGGCGGGAACGTTGTTGGTGAAGTCATTGTAGGACTTGGTGATGTTTACCAACACATCCTTGTTGGTGGTCATGGTCTTCAGGATGTCGGAAACAAGAGACACGTTATCGGTGCCGGCAGCGCCGCAAACCCAGGTGCCGCCCCATGAGAAGCCCTGCGGGCCCTGGGTGAACGCCCAGTCGCCCCAGGAGCCATTGCCAACAGCAGGAGTGGCGGCCGCGTCAGCAAGCGTCCAGCCGGCCAGGCAGAAGTCGATGAACCAGGCAGGCCCGAAGTAACCGAAGACCTTGCCGTCCTTGCCGGCGCCGGCGCCGCTCTCGGCAGACCAGAGGTTAGCTTTGTTGTTCCAGCCGTTGTCGGTGTACTTCTTGGTCATTTCGATGTACTTTACAATGGAGGGATCCTTCTGGATCTTGCCATCCACAACCCAGGGTGCGGTCATGTTGTCGGAGAAGGCGCGGTACGCATCATCAAAACCGGAGAGCATGAAGTAGCCCTTGGCCTTGGCCTGTTCGGCAACTGCGTCGAACTTATCCCAGTCCGCCAAAGCTTCCTGCACCTTTGCGGGATCATCTGTGCCCAGCACATCCTTGGCGAAGGAACGGCGGTAGATGAAGCCGCCCGGGCATGCCTGCCAGGAGAGGCCTTTCAGTTTTCCGTTGGAGTCGGTCATGATGTCTTTGGTGTACTGGTACATATTGGCGACGTCTGCATCGGTGAGGCCAAGATCAGCCTTCACATCCAAAGTATAATCGGTATCGACATACTTCACGGCATAGTCGGCCTCAACCAGGAACAAGTCGACCTTCTTGTCGGCTTCTGTATCAGCCTGGGCCAGCAGCGCTTCATCCAGAGCGTTCTGGTAAGCATTGTTGTCGCTGGGGGTGATGACCCAGTTGACGGTCACGCCTTCAGGCACTTTGTAAAAAGCTTCAAAGCGGGTCTTGAACTCTTCGTTCCAGCAGTAGATGTTGAGGACTTTGCCCTCTTCGGCGCTCGCGGCCATCGCAAATGCGGGCACAAGCATCATGATGACCAGGAAAAGAGAAACCAATTTCTTCATGGGTGAACCTCCTTGTTGCGGCATTGCCGCTCATTTTTTGTATACCAAACTAACCTTGCCGCCCGAACCTTTTTCGAAGCGCTTTAGCCTTGGAATCAGGCCATGTGCCTCTTAAAAAGAACAGGGGCAGGAAACATGTTTGGTACAAAAGCAACAACCGTTGCTTTTTTCAAGGGGGAATTGAGCGTGGAGAGGCGCTGTATCAAGCACACTGCTGCTGGATATTCCAGACAGTCTCGCCAGAAAGCAGCCTGCCCTCCACCACAATGATGACGGAACCGGCGGTCTGCGGCTGCTTCATTCGCTCAATCAGGCTTTAGGTAACAGACATTGACGGCTTACGCAATCTCAAAATCACCTAAAACGATTTCTTAATCACATTATATAGCATGTTGAATAAATTTAGCAAGGGGGAATACGGAATTAGTCTAATATTTTTTTTATTCTAGCGTTATGCCAGTAATATAGCACCTTATAACGGTTATTTTTGGACATGTATTCCATTAATGGATTCGATTTTCGAATACGTTTTAGCCTGTATATAAAAAAAAGAAGGCGTTTGAACAACGCCTTCCAAGGCCAAGAACAGTCGAAAAAATCTAGCGGCAGATCCGAATATACAACGGTGAATATCCAAGCAAATTGACGCTTCTTAGGTCTGGCTGGCACCCGCCTGCCGAAAGGGAAAACTGATTGCCGCCAGAAACTTTTCTGCCATATTCATCGATCACATCAAAAGCATCATCGGATAAATGCAATGAAACCGTTTTTGTTTCCCCAGCCTTTAAATGGACCCGCTTAAATGCGCATAATTTGGGATTGGGTGTTTTGTAAGCAGAATCATCGGCATGTATGTAGACCTGCACCACCTCATCCCCATCCATTTCGCCTGCATTGCGCAGCGTTACGGAAAGAACATCGCCTTGCAAATCCGCTTTTTTATAAACAAAACGGGTGTAAGAGAGGCCATAGCCAAAGGGATACAGCGGAGTTTTGGTAAAATAGCGGTAGGTACGGCCTTTCATGCTGTAATCTGTGAATTCAGGCAGTTCCGTTACGCTATGGTAGAACGTAAGGGGAAGGCGTCCGGAGGGAGACACCTTACCCAAGAGTATATCTGCGGCTGCGGTGCCGCCGGCCTGGCCTGGATACCAGGCATAGAGGATGGCATTTCCTTCCTCAACCCGCAAGGCGCTTCCCGCAGCCACCAGGGTAACCACCGGCTTGCCAGTTTTCAAAACGGCTTCCAGCAGTTTTCTCTGGGAAAGGGGCAGCTCCAGATCATTTTTGTCACCGGAGAAATATTGGTTGCCAGTGTCGCCTTCCTCGCCCTCAATGGTGGCGTCCAGCCCAAGGCAGAGGATGACCACATCCGCCTGCTCCGCTGCGGCAACGGCTTCCGCCAGCCGGTCATCAGGCAGGGAAAGGCCGCTCATCCTGTCTTTGCTCAAATGGCAGCCCTGGGAATACAGCACCCTCGCCTTCCCTTTGCATGCGGCGCGGATCCCCTCCAGGAACGTGACATAGCGGGAGGAGGTGCCGTTGTAGTTGCCCTCCAAACAGGCCTGGCTGTCGGCATTGGGGCCAATGACGGCCACGGTGGAAAGCTTGTTCAAATCAAGGGGCAGAAGCCCGTCATTCTTTAAAAGCACCATACTCTTATGCGCCGCTTCCAGCGCCTTCTGGTCATGGGCGTCGGTGTCGCATTCCAGATAAGAGATGGTGTTAAATTCGCAGTCTTCGTCAAACAGGCCAAGTTTGATCCTTGTGGCCATAAGGCGCGCCGCGGCCAGGGTTATTTGATCTTCTGTCACCAGGCCTTCCTGATACGCCTGCATCAGATGAAGGTAGGTATTGCCGCAGTTCAAATCACAGCCGTTTTTTAACGCCAGCGCCGCGCTTTCCGGGGCGGTATCCGTGACATGATGTTGTGTGTGGAAATCACGTATGGCCCAGCAGTCGCTGACCACATGGCCCTCAAAACCCCATTCGTCCCTTAAGATGTCTTTTAAAAGCGTCTTGGAACCGCAGGCCGGTTCGCCGTTTACACGGTTGTAAGCGCCCATTACGGCTTCCACCTTGGCTTCCTTCACCAGCGCTTCAAAGGCGGGCAGATACGTTTCCCGCATGTCCTTGGGCGAGGCCACGGCATCAAACTTGTGGCGCAGCGCTTCCGGCCCGGAATGTACGGCAAAATGCTTGGCGCAAGCAGCGCCTTTTAAGTACTTCCCGTTCCCCTGCAGGCCCTTTACAAAAGCCACGCCAAGGCAGGCCGTAAGGTGCGGGTCCTCCCCGTAAGTCTCATGGCCGCGCCCCCAGCGGGGATCGCGGAAAATGTTGATATTGGGGGACCAGAAGGTAAGGCCTTTGTAGATGTCCCTGTCGCCGTGGGCGCTTTGGGCGTTATACTTTGCCCTGCCTTCGGTGGCGATGATATTTGCGATCTCCCCAAGACCTTCCGTATCGAACATGGCCGCAAGGCCGATAGCCTGGGGGAACACCGTGGCGGTGCCGGCCCTTGCCACGCCGTGGAGCGCCTCGTTCCACCAGTTGTAGGCGGGAATCCCCAAACGGGGGATGGCGGGGGCGTCATAGCGAAGCTGGGAAGCCTTCTCCTCCAGCGTCATTTGGGAGACGATATTTTGAGCCTGATCCCAGACTTTCTTTTGATCCATGGGTGCCCCCGCCCTTCCCTTTTGTTCTTTAAATCAGCTGAAAAGAATGCTGTTGAGAACGCTCTCCAGGTATTCCTGCTTGCCGGAGCCGGGCAGCGGAGCCGTGCCGTTCTTCTCGGCATAGGCAGCCAGCTCCGCAAGGGTTGTTTCGCCGTCGCGGATCTTTTTGCCAATACCAGAGGAGTAGCTTGCGTACCGTTCCTTCACGAACCCGTCAATGCGGCCGTCCTCGATCATCCGGGCTGCCTTTAAAAGCCCCAGGGCAAAGGAATCCATGCCCAGGATGAAGCCCAGGAACATATCCTCCATGGTGTAGCTGGGGCGGCGGTCCTTGGCATCGAAATTGAGCCCGCCGTTTTTGAGCCCGCCGGCCTTCAGCACTTCGTACATGCAGAGGGTGGTATCATACACATTGGAGGGGAACTGGTCGGTATCCCAGCCCAAAAGCATGTCGCCCTGGTTGGCATCGATGCTGCCAAGCATACCGTTGATGGCAGACACCCGCAAATCGTGCTGGAAGGTGTGGCCGGCCAGCGTGGCATGGTTGGCCTCGATATTCAATTTGAAATCCTTGTCCAGGCCATACTTATTTAGAAAGCCGATGGCGGTGGCGGCGTCGAAATCATACTGGTGCTTCGTGGGCTCCTTGGGTTTGGGCTCGATGAAGAAGTCGCCTGTAAAGCCGATGCTGCGGCCGTACTTTACCGCCATCTTCATCAGCGCGGCAATATTCTCCTGCTCAAACTTCATGTCGGTGTTTAAGAGTGTCTCATACCCTTCGCGTCCGCCCCAGAACACATAGCCCAAGCCGCCCAGCTTCACGG
>JAEZJP010000165.1 GCA_023415715.1 Bacillota bacterium | reverse complement strand
ATCATGGACAGCACAGGGGTGCTGGGATATACCATTGTTTTTGTAGCGGCGGGCGTTCTGGGCATGATCGATCTAACCACCTTCTTTTTTGTGGAATGGCCGGCCATGCGCATGCCACCGCCGGAAGAAAAGCAGCAAAGCTTCTTTTCCATGATCCGCGTGGTGCTGAAGGATAAGCCTTTCATGATGGTAACGCTTTTCTACACCGCCTGGCATTTTTCAGTCAACGTAGCCGCGCCTTTTTTTAATGTACATATGCTGGAAACCCTGCATATGAATTATACGCAAATCACATTGTATAACCAGATCACTTCCAATGTAATGGCAGTGATATTCGTATCCCGCTGGGGCAGGCTGATGGACCGGTTTGGCAACAAACCCATCCTTCACATCTCTGTCTTTATGTGCATGCTGACCCCGCTGATGTGGCTTACCGTCACCCCTGCCACAGCCTGGCTGGTGATCTTACTTAACCTGATGTCGGGGATTTTCTGGTCGCCCATTGACCTGGGTCAGCAGAATTTTCCCCTCAATCTGGCCGGAGGAAAGAACCCTTCCATGTACTTGGCGGTATTTTTTACAATCATCAACCTTGCCGGCGTCGCCCTTGGGAATACTGTAGGCGGGCTGATGGTTCAAGGCGTATATGCCCATCTGGAGACGCTTCACTTCAATCTTCTGGGCCTCACGCTGAACCGGTATCATTATATTTTCACCACCTCCTCGGTGCTGCGCATCCTGGCCGTACTACTGGTCCTTCCGTTGGTAAAGGAGGCAGGCTCCCACGCCACGCGTCCGGTGGTGCGTGAGATCACGCAGAATTCCTTTACAGGCGTCAAGAGAAGCTTTCTAAGATTTCAAACATATGTGCGCAACAAAAAATGAGTAAGGAGAATAACCATGGCAGAGCAGGAAAAACGGCGCGATGAAATTGACAAGCGCTGGCAATGGAAGCTGGAAGACCTTTACCCAACTCTGGAAATGTGGGAAGCAGACTTTCAAAAAGTAAAAGCAACAGTCTCTAAGTTCGAGGCGTTCAAGGGACGCGTGGCCGAAGATCCCGCCAAGGCCATCAAGGCTTATTTTGAAGGCCACCTTACCCTGGAACGGATGTACGCCTATGCCCATATGCACAGGGATGAGGACAACGCCAATACTACCTTCCAAGCGCTTACCGACCGGGCCGAAACCTTGTCGGTGGAGGCCGAGGCTGCCGCGTCCTTTCTGGAGCCCGAGCTGCTCGCCATGGAAGAGTCGGCTCTTCAGGCGCTGATGAAAGACCCCGCATTAACGGATTTCGACGTATACCTGCATACCCTTATACGCAACAAGCCCCACACCCTCCCCGCGGAACAGGAGAAGCTGCTGGCCATGACGGGAGAAATGGCAGGCGCGCCTCAGAATATATTCTCCATGCTCACCAAAGTGGACATGAAGTTCCCGGATATCCGCAACGAAAAGGGTGAGGAGATACGCTTAACCGAAGCAGGTTACGGCACTTTCATCCGCAGCAGTGACCGCCGGGTGCGCAAAGACGCCTTTACATCGCTTTTTGAAACGTATACGAGCTTCGGCGCAACCATTGCCGCCGCTTATTCCGGCAGCGTAAAAGGCGATTTGTTTTCCGCCCGGGTCAGGGGCTTTGAAACTGCAGTGGAAGCATCCCTGTTCCCTGATGAGGTTCCCCTTTCCGTATATGACAACCTGATTTCCGTCATCCATGAAAGCCTACCGGCACTTAACGAGTACATCGCTCTGCGCAAGCCGGTTATGAAACTGGATGAAATCCACCTGTACGACCTGTATGCCTCCATGGTGGATGACTACGATATGAAGCTCCCCTATCCCGAAGCCTATCAAATGGTGATGGAGGGGCTTAATCCCCTGGGTGCAGAATATCAGAAGGTGCTTAAAAGCGCTTATGAGGATGGCTGGATCGACGTATACTCCAGCAAGGCCAAATCCAACGGCGCCTATTCCTGGGGCGCCTACGGGGTGCATCCATATGTGCTGCTGAACCACAGGGAAGACCTGGACAGCGCCATGACCATCGCCCATGAGATGGGCCACGCCATGCACAGCTATTACAGCAACCTTCACCAGCCCGCCCCCAAGGCCAACTATACTCTGTTTGCAGCAGAAGTGGCCTCCACCTGCAATGAGATCACTCTCATGACCAAGCTGATGGATCATTACGCGGACAACAGAAAGGCGCTGGCATACCTTTGCAACCATCTGTTGGAGCAGTTCCGCACCACGGTATTCCGCCAGACCATGTTCGCGGAGTTTGAGCGCATCAGCCACCGCATGGCGGAGGAAGGCGAGGCGCTTACAAAAGAAGCGCTTTCGAAAGCTTATCTTGAACTGAACCAGAAGTATTACGGCCAGCATTGCGTGGTAGATGAGCTCATTGCGACGGAATGGATGCGCATCCCCCATTTCTACCGCGCCTTCTATGTGTACAAGTATGCCACTGGCTTTTCCGCGGCAGTATTCCTGGCAAACCGCATACTTACCGAAGGTGAGCCGGCGGTGAAGGATTACTACAAATTCCTGTCAGCCGGCGGAAGCCTGCCCCCCATTGAGGCACTGAAACTTGCTGGAGTGGACATGTCCAGCCCGGAACCCATCCGCAGCGCCATGCGGGTATTCAAGCAGACGACTGAACGCCTGGCAAAGCTGCTGTAACAAAAGGAGGAAGACCTCATGAACGGTTATAACAAGCAGGAAGCGCTCCCTTTCATCCTCGGCCGGATCGACGCAAGGATACATAAGGAATTGCCCCTTACTCTTACGGAGCTTGTTTCACAGGCCATTGACGCGGATCTTACGTACATGCGCAAGAGCGGCGTCCTGGATGAAAACGGGAACGCAGGCACCTCGTACTATGATGACGATGACGCTTTCGAGTGCATGCTGGACGAGCTGGTCAGCAAAAACAAGCTGGGGGCCGACGCCGCCATGAAAGTGGCCTCCCTGCTGGATGATTACATGGATGCCCAGCAGGCTTTCCTGGAGGAAAAAGGATTGGTAGACTGGGACTGACCCCGAAGGTCCAGGGCTCCGGAGCCGAAGCGCCGCCTGTGGCTCCGTAACCCCGACCCCGCCTGTGGCGGATGAGGGAGGGGTGAAGGAGGCTGGCGAAACGGGTTCCGAAGCTGAGCGCCGCCTATGGCGGATGAAGCGAAGCAGAGGAAACGAGCGAAACGAGCAGCGCGAGCGGCAGCGAAGCGATGCGACGATTGAGCCGTCGGGGTTGCGAGCGGCAGCGAGTCAGCGCGCTGATTGAGCCAGATGGAGGGATGAAGCGAGGCGGAGGAGGCTGGCGAAACGGGTTCCGTAACCCGGCTGCCACCTGTGGTGGCAAAAAGCCGGGTAGAGGAAGCGCCCGAAACAGAACGATGGACGCGGCAGCGGCCACCGAGACAATTGAGGGCGCCGGGGTTGCGAGCGGCAGCGCAGCAGTGCGACGGTTGAGCCAGATGGGAGGAAGGCCCTGGTTGCGCCCGCAGGCGCAAAATATGGAACCGGCTGCAGCATTAGATTACGCTGCAGCCGGTTTATGATATTGACGTGTCATTCTTTCAGTTCACCGGCACAACACCATCATCAAATCATTGACATTCGTTCCCGTAGGCCCAGTGACCACAAGCCCCCCGGCCGCCTTGAGCACTTGATAAGAGTTGTTGTCATTCAGATGGGCGTCAAGGTCAATCCCCATCTCCCTGCAACTTTCAGCAAATCCGCCCGTGACCATCCCGCCTGCCGCGTCTGTAGGGCCGTCCGTACCATCGGAACCCACAGAAAGAACCAGCGTATTTTCAAGCCCGTCTATCCCCTTGGCGGCTGCAAGAGCCAGTTCCTGATTGCGTCCGCCTTTTCCGTGACCGCGCAGATGCACCACAGTCTCCCCGCCCATAATCACCGCACAAGGGGGCTTCAACGGCTGCCCTGTTTTTTGTATCTGCCTGGCAATGGCAGCCAGGAAGCCGCCAGCTTCCTTTGCTTCCACATCCAGCGTGGTGGTTAAAAGGAGCGTATCGTATCCCAAGGCCTGCGCAGCCAGTTTTGCGCCGCGGCAAAGCTCATTCACATTCCCTGTAATTTCCGTTGTGACATTGGCAAGCACTTTGGGCGTTTCCTGGACTATCAACTCCAACACGGATTCAGGTGCCTTCAGGTTGTGCCTTTTCACAATCTCCAGAGCGCCACTCGCCGTAGAACTGTCGGGATAGGCCGGGCCGGATGCTATGCTGTCCAGCGGATCATTCAGCACATCGCTCAATACGATAGAGAGTACATGCGCCGGAGCGCATTTTAGCGCAAACCGCCCGCCCTTTACCTGGGACAGGTGCTTGCGGATGGTATTGATCTCCACAATGTTGGCGCCACAGCTAAGAAGCTGCTTGGTGATATCCGCAATATCCGAAAGGGTCACCCCGTCCAGCGGCAGTTCAAACAGCGCCGAACCACCCCCGGATACCAGGAAAACCACCGTCTGCTCCTTTTTTAGTCCGCTTACCATGCGGATGGCTTCCCTTGCCGCGTGCACGCCGTTCTCATCCGGCACGGGGTGACCGGCTTCCATGATGGTAAGGCCAGGAATGTCTCCCAGAGAATGACCGTATTTGGTGATAACGATCCCATCAGATACTTTGCCCG
Organism: Bacillota bacterium; assembly: GCA_023415715.1. Classification (GTDB taxonomy): domain Bacteria; phylum Bacillota; class Clostridia; order Christensenellales; family Aristaeellaceae; genus JAEWAH01. The sequence continues at coordinate 23,693 of JAEZJP010000165.1, read as the reverse complement.
CAAGCACGTTCACAGCCGCCTTGGCCATCCGCCAGGCGGCCTTTCCGATGGCGACAATAACTGCATCCCCCTGGATTTCATGCCGGGCAAGAGCCCTTTCCACCGCAGCCTCCGGTAGAACAGCATCGATAGCCTCTTTCAAAATGGCTTGGGCATCCTCACACAAAGCCGACATATTAAAGCCTCGCCTTCATTTATGGACATTGCTCATGACAAGGGATTCACGCTGCTGCCAAAGAACGACGGAAGCTGCAAAGCGCCGGGAAAGGCAAGCTGCAGCACAATCACGGCAACACCAAGTATCGCCACGTAGAGCGCAAACCAGCCTAGGGAAATGCGGTTGATTACACTAAGCATGAACCGAATAGCCAGAAAGCCGCTGATGGCAGCAGCCAACATGCCGATCACCACGGGAACGAGATCAAGCTGCTGGAAATATCCGTTTTCCAGGGCGCTTTTCCCTTTTATAAGCAGGCTGCCCAGAATGGCAGGAGCGCTCATCATAAAAGAGAACTTGGCGGCTGACTCACGCGTAAGTCCTGAAGCAATACCGCCCAGCAGTGTGGAACCGCTGCGGCTGACACCGGGAAGCAGCGCTACGGCCTGCATGACGCCCATGGATACGGCATGCTTATAATTAGGCTCCTCTGCCCGTTTCACATGCTTTCCACCCCGCTTGCTAAGCTTTTCGGCCAAAAACATAAACGCGCCAGTGATCAGGAACGCAAAGCCCACAAACCAGCCTGCAAAAAGGCTCTCCAGTACATCATTGAACGCCAAAGCCACAATCAACGCCGGTACGGAAGCAATGAACAGGAGCAAAAGTGTTTTTGACTTGAACAGGTTGCGCAAAATAGCCATCCAATCCTTCCAGAATATCACGAGCACGGCTATCAGAGTACCTGCGTGCAAAAGAATATCCAGTATCTGCAAAACGGGAGCCTCCGCTTGATTGGCGATACCCATGATGGACTGCGCCAGAATAAGATGTCCGCTGGAAGAGATGGGCAGAAATTCTGAAAGTCCTTGAACCAAGCCCAGAATGGCGGCTTGCAGTATCGACATTGTTATATCCTTCCTTCGCTTGTCAGTCAGCGCCTATTATACATGAATCTCCCGCGCCTGTCACGCGGGAGACAAAACTTCCTCTTTTTTTCACGCCTTGTTTTTGAAATCAGCCGTCATGTCTTTTGAAATCAGCCGCCATATCACTTTGAGCTATCCTGATGAAGCCTTGTCAGGTCCGCTAGCTGCACAAATTCCGCGCGGTATCCATACATATCCTCCCCGCGGCTTAAAAGGGCCTGGTCTATCACGCTTTCCAGGTTTGCCTCTCCTTTATAGGGGGAATCCTTCAGGATGAGCCCAAACTCGGCGACTGCAGAGGCAAAAGCCATGCCATTGCTCATAGTAGATGAAACCGGGCCGGCCTTCAAAGTGCTTTCCGCCATCATAATTTTACCGGTGTCAGGCAGCTTGTATCGAACGGAAACGTACAGCGTTTCCGAAACGTCCGCCAGCGTTTTTTTCTGATACCTGGATTCGGCAGCCGGAATGGGCGATTCTTCCGCCGCCGCAGGAACGATTTCATACAAGGCGATCATCTGATGGCCTGCACCCATTTCCCCGGCATCCTTTTTGTCATCCAGGAAGTCCTCCGTATTCAAAAGCCGGTTCTCATAGCCAATCAGCCGGTATGAGGCAACATACCGGGGATTAAACTCCACCTGCAGCTTCACATCCTTGGCGATTGTGAAAATGGTGCCTGTCATGTCATCCACCAATACCTTTTTGGCTTCCTTCAGCGTATCGATGTAAGCATAATTGCCGTTGCCGCAGTCCGCAAGCGTTTCCATTTCATAATCCTTCAAATTGCCCATGCCAAACCCAAGCACGCTAAGATATATGCCGCTTTCACGCTTTTGCGTAATGAGAGCCTCCAATTCGCTGGCGCTCTGAACCCCCACATTGAAGTCGCCGTCCGTAAGAAGTATGACACGGTTGTTTCCGCCCTGGATAAAGGCTTCCCCCACCTTCTCATAAGCCGCCTCAATCCCTCCGGCGCCATTTGTGGAACCGCCTGCGTTCATGCTGTCGATGGCAGCCAGCAACTTTTCCTTTTGATCCGCCGGGGTGGTGTCCAGCAGCACGCCAGCCGAGCCGGCATAGGTTACAATGGTTACCCGGTCCTTCGCCCCAAGCTGGGATACCAGCAGCTTCAGCGCCTTACGTATAAGCGGCAGTCTGTTGTACGCTTCCATGGATCCGGACACATCCACCAGAAAAACAAGGTTGCTGCCCGGCAGTTCCGCTTTATCCGGCGCATAGCCTGAAAGTGCGATCATGGCCAGTTGATGATTCCTGTTCCAGGGGCACACGTTAAGCTCGGCGTTCACCGAAACGGGCTCGCCGGCAGTTGGTTTGGGGAGGTTATAGTCAAAATAGTTCAGCATTTCCTCTATGCGGATAGCGCCTTTGTCGGGCAGATATCCTCCCACAAGGCATCTGCGGATATTGGCATAGGAGGCTGTATCCACATCCAGGGAAAAGGTGGAGAACGGGCTGTCAAGCGGGGTGAGGAACCGGTTCTCCGCTTCGTTCCCGTAGGACTCGTCATTCATACCGTTGTAATCCACATAGGGAAAAGGCACAGGCATGATAGCTTCGGCGCTCTGTCCCGGCTCAGCCGTCATCTGCGGCATCGCCATGCCTGAGGAGACAGACATTTTGGAAAGAACATCCTTTGCGGTCTCAATGAACTGCGCGTCCCGGTAGGATGAAAAAGATGCTACAAGCCGTTTGGCATCTTCCAACGAAACTTCATGGCTGCTGACGGCCGCAAGACCCGCCAGCAGATCGTTTTCTATCGCGAAAGCCAGGCAGGATACGCTCGACAGGTCCGCAAGCCCAAGCGCCCCGCACAGTATTTCAAGTGCGCGGCCGTAGGTGACGGGCAGATCAGATGTCAGCGTTGAGGCTTGCGTAAAGGCGGGAAAGGAGTCCTTAACCAAAAGGGCAAACTCCTTTTCGCTTATGGGCTGTGAAATTACTCCGGCTTCCAGCGCGCACGCCGGAGAAAGCATCAAAACGGTCAGACAGAAAACGAGTAACAGGCTTATCAGGTTTTTCTTTTTCATATTGGATATCTCCTTCCATGTTTTTTCCAGCTACTATTTGGACGCAGCCTTCCATGAAAAGTTCCGGGATTTTACAATAAGTATTAAAACACTGTTCCACCGTCGATGCATTCGCCTTTCCAGGGAAAGATTGCTTTTCCCAGTCTTAACTAGTATAATAGGTGCGTTCTTGTTCCAATGTTAAGGAAGGGGCGTCGTCCATGAAGCTGGGTGTCGTAGGTTTGCCCAACGTAGGAAAAAGCACCCTGTTCAATGCAATTACCCAGGCGGGGGCACAGGCCGCCAACTATCCCTTTTGCACCATAGAGCCCAACACAGGCACCGTACTGGTTCCGGATGACCGCCTGAATGTGCTGGCGGACATGTACCATCCCAAAAAGGTGACGCCCACAGGAATTGAGTTTGTGGACATCGCCGGGCTGGTGAAAGGCGCAAGCCGCGGCGAAGGGTTGGGCAACAAATTCCTGTCCCACATCCGGGAGGTGGACGCAATCGTCCACGTGGTCCGCTGTTTTGTGGATGAAAACATCATCCACGTGGACGGCAGCGTCGACCCAGCCCGGGACATTGAGACCATCAACCTGGAGCTGATTTTCGCGGATATGGAAACCGTTTCCCGCCGGGAAGACAAGGCAAGAAAGATGATCAAATCCGGCGATAAGAAGTACGCCCAGGAAGCCGATCTGGCCCTAAGTCTTATAAGCCATCTGGAACAGGGCAAACCTGCACGCACCTTTCCCATGACGGAAGTGGAAAAGGAGATTGCGGAGGGCTGGTTTTTGCTCACCACCAAGCCTGTGATTTACGCCGCCAATATCGCCGAGGATGATGTATCAAAGCCCGAGGATGAGATAGCCGGAATTGCAAAAATGAAAACACTGGCCAAGCAAGAGCATGCGGAGCTGCTTGTCATCAGCGCCCGCATCGAGGAAGAGATCGCACAGCTGCCCCCGGAGGAAAAGGCTGAATTTCTGTCGGCCTTGAGTCTTGAGAAAAGCGGGTTGGACAGGCTGGTCACCTCCTGCTACCGGCTGCTGGGGCTTATCTCCTTCCTGACCGCGGGGGCTGATGAGTGCCGGGCCTGGACCATCAAAAAAGGCACCAAAGCACCCCAAGCTGCGGGTAAAATCCATACCGACTTTGAAAAGGGCTTTATTCGCGCGGAGATCGTGCCCTTTGAGACACTGGTGGCCCAGGGCAGCATGAACGCCTGCCGGGAAAAGGGCCTGATACGCAGCGAGGGCAAGGAGTATGTAATGCAGGACGGGGATGTGACTCTGTTCCGCTTCAATGTGTGACCCGGAGGAAGCTATGAGCCGTTTGAAGTTCCTTTTCCAGCGCATGATCCGCATGGACTACAGAGCTATGTGGAAGACCACAAAGATATTGAAAGAACGCAGCGGCAAAAGCCGGCTGTGGCTTCTTTTTGACATGCTTCATTGCGCCGTCCGCTACAATGCCGGCTATGTGGATTACAAGATCGCCGAGTTCTACCGTTTGAATGACGCCCAGCGCAAAACTCAAATCACCCGCGGCATATCCAACACCATTGTAAAGCGGATGAACGACAAGGAATACTGGCACTACTTCGACAATAAGGCCGAGTTCAACACGCTGTTTGCTGATCAGGTGAGAAGGGATTGGCTGGAGATCAGCCGTGATACCACCGCGGTAGCGCTGGAAAAATTCCTTTCGGATAAGGATACGATCATCGCCAAGCCATTGGAGGGTTCCAGCGGCCAGGGCATAGAAAAGTTCTCCCGTTCGGACTGGCAGGAAAGCATACCGAAGTTTTTGGAACAGCTTCAAACAAAAAGCATCGGCATCATAGAGGAAGTAGTGGTGCAGCACGAAAGGCTTTCTAAGCTCTGCCCCACCTCTGTCAACACCGTACGCATCGCAACGCTGCTGGGGGACAAGAAGCAGGGCATCGTCTACGCCTTTTTGCGCATCGGCAACGGCCGTGTCATGGACAATGTGGATTGCGGCGGCATGGCCGCGCGGGTCGACCTGGATTCCGGCAAGCTGTTAACTGTCGGCGCGGACAAGCAGGGCAACACATACAACACCCATCCCAAGACCGGCACGCCTATCATAGGCTTTGAGGTGCCCTTCTGGGAAGAAGCAAAGCAAATGTGCACCGATGCCGCTAAGAAGGTGCCGCAAATGCGGTTTGTGGCATGGGATGTGGCCATAACAAACGATGGTCCTCGGTTCATAGAAGGCAATTCCTACCCAAGCCACGCCGTGCCCCAGTTTGCCGCCCACTACCCCGACGGCATCGGCATACTGACGGAATTTCGAAAATTCATTGATTTGTGATCAAGCAAAAAGCCTGGCAGCATAAAGTCTGTCAGGCCTTTTTTATCGGGAACCATATGTTTATTTGAGTTCCACTTTCACTTCATTTTCAAAGGGTGACATCCCATCCAGCACATGCTTATAGCTGCACATCCATGCAGGAGCAAATCCGCTGCGGTAAGCCACCAACTGGGATGGAATATTGGATGAACCGGTGCAATAAAAGGGCACAATGCCCCGCTTCAAAATCAATGCGGCCAGCCGGCTGACCAGGCACGATGCCAGGCCAAGGCCCCTATAGGGCGGTAAAACGTCAATACCGATCTGCCACATGCTTTCGCAGTCGGCGGAAGCCCCGGCCATCCCCGCGATTTGCCCGCCGTGTTCAGCATATACAACAAGCGCATCCGGGCGTGGGTGGCGCACATCGTACCAGATGGCATGGTCAAAGCCCGGATAAGCGTATAGGGCGGGAATTTCCCCGGCCTCCCGCTTTTCAAGGGAAAACCCACCGGGACAAGGAAGTTCCTCCATCTGACCGCCGTCCGGGATATAGTAGATGCCTTGTCCCAAGAAAAACGGTGCAGAAAACAGCTCATCCCTCTCCTTACCGCAAAGAATGGGCTGCACCTTCTTTAAAAGCTCCAAATCAGCGCAGACAACAATCCCCTTGCCCATGGTGGCGGCACGCAAATGGGGCGCTTGCCGCTCATCCAACCAGATTCCCTTGTTCGGGACAGACTCACGGAAAACAATACCGTCGACAAGGAAATCATTCGGGTCGCAATTCATGTCCACTGCCAGCTGGGTGCGAACGATATTCAGCATTTCTTTCTTATCAAGCACCATAGGTCACCCCTACATCTTCATCCTTTGCGCAGACCCTTGGGATAATGATTTTGCAACCGGCCCTCGGCGATCTTTCCCCAGCCCAGGGGAAGCCCTGCCAACTGCATTATAGCCCAGCCATGGCCTTCTTCCGGTGCGGGCAGCGTTTCGCCCTTTAGAAAGGCTTCAGCCTGTGTAAGCGTCATCGACAGCTTCCGGCAGCCTTCCGGAACCAGGCCGGACATGGCCCAGGCATGATCGGGAATGAAATGCCTGCCCCGCGGCTGTCCCAAGTGCAGCCCGGCCCTAAGCACCTTCAATCCCGATATGTCAGGCAGTGTTGGCGCACTGACCAGCCGCCCGGCAAACAAGCCCGCTGGTTCCGGCCCGGCTTCCCCAAAGGCCTCTATGCAAAAGGAATGGTAGGCGTCCATACTCCCCTTATCAATAAGCGGCAGGATATTCTTCGGGGCGGAGCGTTCGTCTTTTCCCTCTCCCCGCTTTTTCATAAGCGCCACGAAGTGCCCTTCGCCGGCCACCTTGTGGGGGTACAAGTGCAGCATGCCGCTCTCCGACTTAAGATCCGGCGACAGCACAAAAGGGTTGGGGCTGAATTCCGGATGATCGTTCAAAAAGCGCTCTACGGCGCCTTCATTTTCCAACGTATTGAATGTGCAGGTGGAATAGCATAAAATGCCCCCATTCCGAACCAAACCCGCACCGCTGTTCAGTATTTCTGTCTGCCGCTTGAAACAGCCTGCGGGCGTTTGTGATGTCCATTCGGTTCTCGCTTCTGGATGGCGGCGGAACATGCCTTCCCCGGAGCAAGGCGCATCCACCAGCACACGGTCAAAGAAGCCGTGCCATTTTTGATTCAGCCTTTCCGGCGTTTCGCAGGTGACCAGCGCATTATTGATGCCCATCCGCTCCAGATTGCCGGACAGCACCTGGGCACGGGAGGCTGATGGTTCATTGCTCACCAGCAATCCGTTTCCCTGCATACGGGCGGCGATTTGCGTGCTTTTGCCGCCGGGAGCGGCGCACAGGTCCAGAACCCATTCGCCGGGCTTATGATCAAGGGCAGCCACGGCCGCCATGGCGCTGGGCTCCTGCAGATAATAGGCGCCCGCTTCGTGAAGGGGATGAGTACCCGCTGGAGAATCCAGCGTGATATAAAGTCCGTACTTTTCCCAGGGGACCCCTAAAAGCAATCCCTCCACCCAATGTTCAAGGCCGCCTTCCGGAACCTTTTGGGGATTGATTCTTAAACCCCGCTGCCAAGGCTTTTCATAAGACTGTAAAAAGTCCTGCATCTCCTCCTTCAAAAGAGGTGCAAGACTTTCCGCAAATCCCTCAGGCAGTGGCGGCAGAGCACAACTTTCCGGTTTCGCTTTCATTCATCCATCCACTCCGGCCTCATATGCCGGACAATAGGTTTGCATAGCGGCTGCAACTCATTGGGAAGCAACTTGAGCACAGCCTGTTCCCCGGTAATCATGGCGATGGGTATGCCCGTTTTCAAGGATACCTCGCTTAATACTTCCTGGCCTTGGAGCAGCAGCTTCGCCGATGTTTCCCCTTGCAGGTTGGCATTGTTCACCAGCGCATCCGGCTGCATACGCGCCCGAAAGGAAATGCGCTCCATCAGGCGTAAAATATCCTCCGCCGTATGGCTTAGGGGCCGGCATACATTAACCACGTATAAAACGCAGGTATTCTCCCTTTCCCGCGAAAAGAATGGAGCGTAGCGGCCCAAGGCCGTTGCGCCCGTATCATCGCCGCCCACGTCAAATACCACTTGTTCGCGGGGCTGATCGAAAACGCTCTGTATCTCCGGGGGCAGAGCAGGGATATCTACAGTAGTGGTGGCAAAGGTGGGCATCAACACCCGGACACCCGCTTCTTCCAAAAGCGTACGTTTTTCCCCGCTGCGGAAATAGGGATTGACAATGTCCAGGTCCACCAAAGCGGTTGGGCCCACTTTCCCTTTTTCCATGGCCATATTCAGGGCTATCTCCGTTTTTCCGCTGCCGTAATTGCCTACCAGCACGGTAAGCCGGCGCTGAGTCAGCATTTGTTTTCAGTCATCCTCCCGAAAATCAGGACTTTTTTTTGCATCTGCGCCGGGCCGGTTGGGGTATACCGGAGCATGGAAAGCCCTTCTCTTGTCTATCGGCGGTGGTAACCCATCCAAGACCTTGTTTGCTTCTTCATCATCCACGGTAAGCACCTTGCCGGCATGCTTGGCGATCCGGCTCAAACCGCTTTTTACACGTGATAAAGGTGTGCTGTCGGTACGTGCCTTGCGCGAACGTTCCGTACGCTGCTCACGCTCCACAGGCAGTGCGGGAGCACGGTATGGCGAAAAGTTTTCCAGCCCTGAAAAATTCCAGGCGTCTCTTGCCTGCTCCTTCAGCTGTTCCTCCTGTGCAAAATCCACCACATTCAAAGATTGTGCGTCCGTGTTTTGCACTTCCTGGTGCCAGCCATACTGGCGGCTCAGTGCCTGGTAATCTATCCCGGGATGAATTGGCTCATCCGGCGATTGCGAGACTTGTTCAGGCGCCCAGCTTTCCTCCTGTGCAGCAGCCTCCTGCTCCGGCAAGTATACCTGCTGCGGCTCTGTCCATTCCTCGCTCGGATCCTCCTGCCAGTAAGATGTGGGCTGCGGTTCCGGTTCAGGCCTGGCAAAGCGCCGTACATACTGCTCCTGGTAATCTGCTTTCCTTGGCCTGGCCATGATGGTATCCGCCGTTACTGCAGGCGTTCTGGAATAAACGGGTTCCGGCTGCTCCCACTGGGCAGTCTGATCCCAGTTTTTCTGCTCCAATGCCGCAGTCTGATCCCAGTTTTGCTCCTCCCACGCAGTGTCTACATCATTCTCAGCCTCATAAGGCATTACTTCCGGCGCCTGCTCCCTGATGGGATCGGGCAATTGCCGTTGCCGCTTAGGCTCCCGCGATACCTGGTCATCCTCGCGGTCCTTGCCGCCGCCAAAGAAACGCCGCATTCTGCGGATGCTTGTAGCCCATACGTAATAAGGCCGCCAGCGCAGGAACCAGACCAGATAATCCAGCACAACGCCGCAAAAGCATAAAAACACAACCAGGGTCATCCAGTTGTCTGCAACCCACTGCAGCCACTGTTGTGTTTCATTGCTGAAAAGAAGGTCCCAAATACCTTCCACCAATATGCGAATCCACCCGAACAAGGTATTGACAAGCGTCTGGGTAAATCCCCTCATGGCTCCCCTCCTTTCCCTGCCTGAACAGCTGATATATCTGGCTTTAGACTATTTGGAAGTCAGCGTCACCTGAACGATGGCGGGGTCAGTGGCATACGTATATTTGATCTGTTCGCTGTCGGCCACAGTACACAAAATCGGCACGTTATAGACGCCTTCCTTAAGCCCCGTCAGATCGGCAGACAAGGTAATGCCGGATGCCTTTAAGCTGTCCACCCAAAGCTTTGGACCGCTGATGGTCACGCTGGCCCGGGACTTGTCCACCGCAAGAGCAAGGCCGTCCGCCAGCCCCAGCGTACTGATACGCAGATTATCAAAGGAACGGTTGGCGTTCACAGGCTCGATTTCCACCGTTACAGTAACGCTGGTGGAAGACAAATTTTCGATTTCTGCAGGCTGGCGAACCTTGATCACGCGGGTAAAGCTCTCCGTAGCACCATCCACACTCACCGGCGACTCCAGAAACAAATTGTCTATCTCGTCAAGCGATTCCAATCTGCCCGCGGCTACGATCTGGGAAGGGGTAACGGATACGCTCTTCACCTGGTAACCGACACCTGGCTTGCCTGTGGTGAGGGCGACCTGCGACAGGTCGATGACCCGGGTATTATACAGCATCTGCTCCACGATCACGCTGTCCAGCAGAACTGATTCGTTGGTCACTTCGATCAGACTGGATTTAATCTCATTGCGCGCGCCATCCTCCAGTTTGATGCGGGCACTGGGTCGGTACAGTCCCTCCGCCGCCGGCAGAGAACTTTGATCATAGGTTGCCACCGCCCTGTTGACCCTGTCGACCAGAGATTTGGGACCGCTGATGGTCAAGGTAGGCGGATCCACGGACGGAGGGGAACTGTAGATGTTCGGTGGAAGCTCACCCTCCCGCCCCAGTGTTACCGGGATGCGGTTACGGGTTTTATACTCCTCCACCTCCACCTTTATTGTATCGGGAACGATCTCCACAACCGATCCGTATGCGCTGGTGGAGGAAGCCGTAATTTTGATTTCCTGCTCACTGGGGATGGCTTTGTCGTTGTCTTTGGGAATGCTGATGCGTGACAGATCGATGCGGACATTATAGTTGCTTGCTGTCACGTTACCATATTCCTTTTGAGGCACATCCACCTTCAGGCGCACGGTGGGCGGATTGGCAGTCAGATCGCTTGTTACGATCAATCCATTTCTTTTCAAAGTATCTGCACCGGAAATAGTCACCGGAACATCGCTGAAGGTTTTTTCCCTGGTCAGCGTCGGGTCCTGGGTAATCAGGCCTGCCCACAACCCTACTGCAAGAAAAAGAGCCAGAACCTTCCAGCCCAAATTGTGCCGCAGCATATGCCACAAGCGGAATATGACCGCCTGCCCTTTTTTGCCCCCGCGCCGGATGACGCTGTCAGGCCTTCTTTCCAGTTCGTTGCTCACTTGGCGTCCCCTTTCCGGTCAAGGCTGCGCCTTGTTTTTTGCTTGATGGTGGTCCATATCTTGGCATGGGGCTGGTGATAAATGGTACCGAGTACCTGCTGCAAGCCGGCCGCATCCAGATGGCGCGTCAGCTTGCCGCCCCTGGCCATGGAAATGATGCCCGTTTCTTCAGATACGATCAGCGCTACGGAATCGGTAGTCTCACTGACACCGATGGCAGCGCGGTGGCGTGTGCCGAGTTCCCGGCTGATGCCCTTGCCTTCGCTCAATGTCAATATGCAGGCCGCAGCCGCCACCCGTGTACCCCGGATCACCACTGCCCCGTCATGCAAGGGAGTGTTGGGTTCAAAAATGTTTTCCAGCAGGGGGGCAGAAATCATGGCATCAATGGATGTGCCCGTTTCAATGATATCCTTTATGCCTGTCTTTTGCTCTATCACGATCAGCGCGCCTACCCTGCGGCGGGAAAGGTTAACCAGGCATTGGCTGATCTCCGATACAATGCGCTTGTTGTCCCCCTCATCATCGGAATACGCACTGTCCAGCATGGCCCCCCGGCCGATCTGCTCCAGCGCCTTGCGCAATTCCGGCTGGAAAAGAATCACCAATACTACTGCGCCGTTGTTTACGATATTGAGCAGCACCCAGTTGAGTGCCGTGAGGCCCAAAAGGTCCGAAACCCAGCTGGCCAGAATCAGCATTCCCAGACCCTTCAAAACGGCGCTGGCCCGTGTTTGGCGGGTCAGCATCAGCAATTCGTACAGCAAAAATGCAACAATCAATATATCCAGTATATCGGTGATGCTGGGGCGGTTGAACACATTCCACAGTATGGATTTTGCTTGCTCCCATAATGCTGCCAAGCCTGTGCTCCCCCCCACTTTCGTGCAAATAACCCCTAGATAACTGTTATTATACTACAGCCGGGCGGTTATATGAATCCCTTCCCAAGAAAAACCAAACTTTTTCTCTTGGAGGGCCACCCTCATATAACGCAGGGGAATGTTTTTTTCTTCATGGGAACGCAAACAATTCCCAAGGGATGACCCGGCAGGGTGAAGTTGTAAACCTTGGCGGTTTTTCGGGAAAAAACATGACAAGGCAGAAAAAGGATGGTACAATCAAGCAAGAGCGCCGGAATTTACAAGGAGGTTTTCATGGTACACGAAGGTCACAGGCAGCGGCTTCGGGACCGTTTCATTCAGGAAGGTTTGGACGGTTTTGCGCCTCACGAGGTGCTGGAACTGCTGTTGTGCTATGCCATTCCCCAACGGAATGTGAACCCTTTGGCCCATGAACTGCTTGCGCATTTCGGCTCACTCCACCGCGTTTTTGAAGCAACGCCGGAACAATTGCAGGAAGTGGACGGCATCGGTCCGTATGCAGCATCCTTTTTGCACCTGATGGCTCCCTTAAGCCGCAGGATCGAAAACAGCAGGATGGGTCAAAAGCCAAGGCTTCAAAACCGCGGGGAAGCGCAGGCCTATTGCGTGAACCTTCTGTCCGGCCTGCACCATGAGCATTTTTACCTGCTGGCGCTGGATGCGCAGATGTTTTTGACTGGGACGGTGCTCATTGGGCAAGGCAGCGTTTCGGAAGTACCGGCCTATCCGCGCCTGGCGGTGGAAGCGGCCATCAAACATAATGCTCACAGCGTAATCCTCTGCCACAACCATCCCGGCGGTTCCACCGAGCCCTCCGAAGCTGACCTTCAAGCCACATACAGGCTGGCGGAAGTGCTTTCTGGAATCGATGTGCCGGTCATGGACCACCTGATCGTAGCGGGCGGCCAGGCAGGCAGCCTTGTTCAAATGGGCTATATGAACCATATTGTGCAGGAGGATTTACCGCCGGCTTCTTTTAGTTCGGGAAGAATTTCAGCTCCCAGGAAAGAAACTTCGCTTTGAGGTACATGAATAGTATGAAATACAATAAAAAACCGCGTTCCGTTTTCGCAAAGCTGTTTGCCGTTGCGTTATCGCTGCTGGCGGCAGGTATTCTATGCTATGGCGCTTTGGTCGCCTTCGTCTATTATCAGGAGGTGCATGTGCCCGTGTCCACGGAAAAAGCCGATGCCCTCATCGTTCTTGGCGCGCAGGTGCAGCCATCGGGAGAGCCCTCCGTGCAATTGGCCTGGCGGCTGGAAGCTGCACTGGAAGTTTTCAATCAAAACCCAGTGCCCATCGTTGTAAGCGGTGGCCAGGGCGGCAACGAGCCGCGTCCCGAGGGGGAAGTTATGCGCGACTGGCTGATTGAAAAAGGTGTTCCCCAGGATAAGATCCTGGTGGACAGCGTATCTACCAATACCAAGCAGAACATCCAGCATGCCATGTCGCTCCTGAACGGCCTGAACATTCAAAATATCAGGGTCATCACCAGCGACTATCACCTGCCCAGGGCGCTAGCCATCGCCAGGGACGAAGGACTTTTGGTCAGCGGCACGGGCAGCCCCTGCAAGAAGGAATATTGGGTGCAGAATCATTTCCGCGAGGCGCTGGCCTGGGTAAAATACTGGGGACAGAAGTATCTTCATCTGCCTCTGGAATAAACAAGGAGCAGCCAATGGCGCTATGTGATGACATTTTTGCACGCTGCCAAACAGCCGGGATACCTCTTTCCGAAGAGGCAGCGGATAAGCTTTTTAAGTTCCATCTTCTGCTGACGGACTGGAACAAGCATATGGACCTCACCGCCGTTTTGGAGGAATCCGAAATGGTGGACCGCCATTACATAGACTCCCTTACACCTTTGAAAACAGACCGCCTCTTTCCAAAAGGCACATCAGTTATTGACGTGGGCAGCGGAGCAGGCTTTCCCGGTATTCCGCTGGCTATTGCCCGCCCGGATATTCAGGTGACGCTTCTGGATGCCCAGCAAAAGCGGATTCGCTTTTTGCAGGAAGTATCCATGCAGTTGAACCTCAAAAACGTCAGAACGGTTCATGGCCGGGCGGAGGATGTGGCACATTTGATAGAATTCAGGGAAAGCTTCGACCTGGCTTTGGCCAGGGCGGTGGCGTCCCTGCCTGCGCTGCTCGAATTGCTGCTGCCCTTTGTACATGTTGGCGGCCGCGCATTATGCTGGAAGGGGCCTGCAGTCATGGATGAATTGCCTTCCGGTGAAAATGCCGCAAGGCTCCTTGGCGGCAAGCTGGAAGAGCCGATCCCCACCTCTATTCCCGGCCGTGATTGGGCTCATCTGCTACTCCCCTGCCTGAAAACGGGAAAAACCCTTCGACAGTATCCGCGAAAAGCCGGCACTCCCGGACGTTCACCACTTGGAAACAGCTGAAAAGCCGCCCGTATTCGACGCAAGGCTGCCGGTTTCACCGTCATTTTCCCTTTCCTGCCCGCGAAACGTGACGAACGAATATTCGTATATGCGGGCAGGATTTTTTTTGTTGTAACCGAATTTGATTTATCGAGCGCGGCGGCAGGATCGGAAGTCAGGGGGAGGACAACCGCCCTGTCCGCCGCGCTCGATCCGATTCATAAGAGACCCTCCAATCCTTCGGGAAGGGAGCATTTTCATGCAGCAGCTTATCAGTAAAGATTCCGGCCATGCCGCTTTCCGTCAAGTGTGTTGGCTGCCATTAAGCAGCATTATTCCTAACCCCGACCAGCCCAGAAAGGAATTTTCAGAGGCCAGTCTGGCGGAACTCGCCAACTCCATCCGCCAGTTCGGCTTATTGCAGCCCATCACCGTGCGGGATGCCGGCAGCGGCCAATATGAGATCATCATGGGCGAACGGCGTTTCCGGGCTTGCCAGATGCTGGGCCAAACCCATATCGACGCCATCGTGCTCCCCGCCACAGGCAGGGAAAGTGCCATGATGGCTCTGGTGGAAAACCTGCAAAGAGAAGATCTGCATTTTTTTGAGGAGGCGGAAGCCTATTCCTCTCTTATTGACAACTATCAAATGACACAGGATGAATTATCACGCCGGCTGGGCAAATCTGCCTGCACCATTGCCAACAAGCTCCGCCTTCTTCGTCTGGACCCGACACTTCGTGCGTTTATCTTTGAGGAAAACCTATCGGAACGCCATGCCAGGGCGCTTTTGCGGCTGCCTGACGGGCCTGGGCGCATGCGCATTGCCAGGCAAGCGGTCTCTAACAACCTTACCGTACGGGAAACGGAGGCGCTGGTGGAACGCGCCCTATCCCGGCTGCCTGTTCCCCCGCCTCCGCCCAGGCGGCTGATTTCCCTGGTAAGGGACCACCGGCTGTATATGAACGCCATCAAGGGTATTGTTACACAAATGCAGGAAACAGGTATCCCCGCGGAATACAGCGTGATGGAATACAGCGAAACCATCGAGCTGCGCATTGTTCTGCCCAAGCGCAGGCGGCAGACAGTATAAGCTCACCCTTCCATCTGGCTCAATAGTCGCATTGCTTCGTTACCGCTTGCACTGCTCCTTATCGCCAGCCTCCTCCGCCTCGCTTCATCCGGCACAGCCTGCTCTTCGGCTACGGAGTCACTGGCAGGGGCGGTGTTCCGGAGCCCCCGCCTGCGAGGGCTTTTCATAGATCAGCGGCCGGCTGCGGATGATCAATCCGAGGCCGGCCGCCTTATACTAATGGAAAATATTCATGCGTTCAAAGCGGTAAGGGATTGTTGATAGTTGGCAAGGAGCCGGTGCGAGGCAACGACGCATTAATGTTTGGAATTAGTACTAGTGATAGGCATATTTGTTACCGGAGATTTACCCGTTTTGTATTGCGGGAGGATGTTGGATGACGGCATCGGGATACGTGTCTGTGAGCTGCCGTGCTTCGTCCAGCGTTAAGTTTGGTATTTGTACCATATAGCGTTCATCCCCTGCGGCCGGGTCTACGTTCAGTTCCTCCCAGGTATCCGGTCCGATGACACCATCCACCGCAAGCCCTCTGGCCGTTTGGAATGCTTTCACCGCAGATAGCGTTTCCTCGCCGAAGATGCCGTCCGCACCGTATATTTTCAGCGGAAAGCCATGAGCAATGAGTCTTAATTGTGCTTCCGTCACCCAATAGCCGGCGCTGCCCATACGCAATACCGGCAGCGGTTGGGAAGGGGGCGGATCCGTTGCCAAACCTGAATAATCAACGCCTACAAGCTTTGCAGCATACTGCCATCCGGAAACACTTTCCTTGACCACACCATCCTTGGTGGATTTTGCATCAATCACTTGTCCGTTGCCTATAAACAGCCCGACATGATAAAAATCCCCCAGCCCATCCGATTTATAAGCTGCGGGTTCCTTGCCGCTTTTGCGCCAGCGGAAGACCGCCATGCCCGGCACCAAGGCGATTTGTCCCATCTTTCCTTTTTCTAAAGTATATTTGCGCCACATGGTGTTGCTGCCGTGGTACATATATCCACCCAGTTTGCGGAAGGCATAGGTGAATGCGCCACTGCAGTCCACCACGCCCTCCCTGGCGGCACCCCATTGGTATTTCCATTTCTGTTGATACATGGTGTTGAATATTTCGATCAGCTTGGATGGCTGAATCATACTTTCACTCCCAGTCTTAATACCAATTCAAAACCTTAACGCATCGTCGCTGCTGATCTTTTCGCGCATGACTTCGTCGACTTCCGCTCCACGTAGCGCTGCTACGCGTCGCTCCGTCTCCTTGTTCCTTAACAAAAACCTCTAACAGCTTTGGATGCATTAATGTTTTTCATTGGTATAACGCCAATGCGTCCCGTATTACCGTATGCTTATAAAACCTGCATGGTTCGCGCAAATAGAGAAGCCCTGCGGGTCTTCTGATCCGCGGGGCTTCATGTAACAGCAAAATATATTATTTACGAAACAGGGCAATATGCAATGCGCAGCATAATCAAGGGTTCAAACCGCCTGCGGTGTGCACCCAATAATGCTCTCTTTCCGGGAAATCATACGACGCAAAGCCAAGCTTTTTAAGTATGCCCACTCTCTTTGCCGCTTCGGGTACAGCTTTGGTAACGATCTGAAGAACGCCGAACAAATCAAAAAACTCTTTCAGGCAAAGCGAAAACAGTTCATTAAGATATGCAGCCTCTTCATACTTCGATGCGATATCGAGCCTGAGTATGCCCCGTGTGGTTTTATATTTCCCGACCATGCCAAACATTTCGATGGTGCCGACAGCTTTGCCGGTGTATTTATCAACAATCGAAAACCTGACAAATTCCTCCCTGGCGTAACAGTCCAGCCAAGCTTTAATACATTTCCCTACTTCATCGGAGGTGTCAAAGAAAAAATTGCCTGTGCATGTATCGGAATTGAAAATTGACCGGGCGCTTGGGTCGCAATAGCAAGTAAGCAAATCTGCAGCATCGCCTTCATTAACAAGCCGCAGTATGAAGTGTTCCGTATCAAAAACAGGGCTTTCCAGATATGGACTCTTTTTATTCATGACGCGTCTCCCCTCAAGCCGGTGTTCCCAAGCATTCAGTATTCCCGCAGCACCAGTTCGGTTTCCCCGGGATTTGTGCTGTAAACTACCCTAAGTACCCTTGGATGGTTTTTCCCATACTCCGCACGTACCATGTCGCGAAGCTCTGTCCCCCCGTGATACCCATGAATGATACGCACGCGGTAAACACTCATATCGGCCCTTTTCAAACGGCTGTCAATGAACACTTTTGCCTGGTATTTGGTCATGCCGTGAACATCAATTTCCAATATTCCAGGCTGCAAATGCATTTCCCCCTTATGGAATTGTAAATTTCTCTGTATTATAACACAAATTTTTGCCGGCCGCGCAAAAATCAGGCTTTTGCCGTGAAAAGGCTTCAAATGCAGCCTGTTTTGGTGTAAGATGGGAAGAGAATTTTTTGCGTTTCTGGTTTTTTAGTCATTGGAGGAATGGATAAGGGCATTCAGAATGTCTTTGCTCCTTAAGAATAAGTTCAGGAGGTGTCCGGCTGATGAAACAATTCATGGACAAGGATTTCATGCTGTCAACCGAAACAGCCAAAGTGCTTTTCCACGAGGCTGCCCAGAGTATGCCCATCATGGACTACCATTGCCATTTAAATCCCAAAGAAATCGCTGAAAATATCGCCTTCCGCAACGTGAGCCATCTGTTTCTGGGCGGCGATCATTACAAATGGCGTGCCATGCTCGCCTTCGGCATTCCGGAAAAGCTGATCCGGGGTGATGGCGATGACAAGGACAAATTCTTCGCTTACGCCAAAATGCTGCCGCATGCCATCGGCAACCCGCTGTATCACTGGACTCACCTGGAACTGCAAAGGGTGTTCGGCATCGACACGGTGCTGAACGAAAAGACCGCCCCGGAGATTTGGGATAGGTGCAACGCCCTTTTGGCTACGGAAGATTTCAGGGCCCAGCGGCTGATTGACAAATTTCACGTGGACACGCTGTGCACAACCGACGATCCCATCGACGACCTGCGCTGGCACAAGCAGATCGCCAAAGAGGGAACGCTGCATGCCAAGGTCCTTCCCGCCTTCCGGCCCGACAAGGCGGTGAATGCAGACCGGGCCGGCTTTGCGGAATATATCGCCAAATTGAGCTCAGTTTCGGGCATCGCCATTAAAAGCACGGAAGATGTAATAGACGCCCTTGGCAAGAGGGTGGCCTTCTTCCATGAAGAAGGATGCCGCATATCCGATCACGCACTGGATACGGTACCCTTTGCGGATGTGAAAATGAAAAAGGCAGACAGGGCCCTCAAAGACAGCTTGGAGGGAGAAACCGTATCACCGGAGGATGCGGCCCATTACCGCACGGCGCTGCTCACAGCTCTTGGCGAAATGTATCATCATCATGGCTGGGTGCAGCAGTACCACATCGCCGCCATGCGCAACAACAACACACGTATCTTCAAAACCTTCGGGCCGGATGTGGGCTTTGATTCCATTCTGGATGAACCCATTGCCTATAACCTTTCCCGCCTTCTGGATGCCCAGGACAGGAAGGACAGCCTGCCCAAGACCATACTGTACAGTCTGAACCCCGCCGCAAACGCGGTGATCGGCACCATGCTTGGCAACTTCCAGCAATCGGGCATCCCCGGCAAGATTCAAATGGGTTCCGCCTGGTGGTTCCTGGATCAGCGCGACGGCATGGTGGATCAATTGAAAACACTGGCCAACATGGGGCTGCTCAGCCGGTTCGTGGGCATGCTCACCGACAGCCGGTCCTTTGTAAGCTATCCAAGGCATGAATATTTCCGTCGCATCCTGTGCGACGTCATCGGCACCTGGGTGGAAAACGGAGAATATCCCAGCGATATTGAATTCCTGAAAACCATGGTGCAGGATATCTGCTTCAACAACGCAAAGCAGTACTTTCATATGTAAAGGAAGGCACATTATGAAACTGTCATTCCGCTGGTATGGGCCTACGGATAAGATTCCCCTTCAATACATACGTCAAATACCCTTCATGCACAGCATCGTCACCGCCGTGTACGACGTGCCCGTGGGCGAGATATGGCCTACTGAGCGCATCGCAGCCCTAAAAAAGCTGGTGGAGGAAAGCGGCCTGCACTTTGAGGTCATCGAAAGCGTGCCTGTGCACGAGGATATCAAGCTGGGCCGTCCCACAAGAGACAAGTATATCGCCGCCTATCAGGAGAATATACGCCGGCTTGCGGCAAGCGGCATCAAGTGCATCTGCTACAACTTCATGCCCGTGTTCGACTGGACAAGGACGCAGCTTGACAAGGTGCTGCCGGACGGTTCCACAGCGCTGGTGTATTACGTGGAACAGCTTAAGAAGATGGATCCCCTCACCGGTGAGTTTTCCTTGCCCGGCTGGGACAGCTCCTACCGCAAGGATGAATTGAAGGGCCTGTTCGATGCCTATAAGCAAGTGGATGAGGAAGCGCTTTGGAAGAACCTCCGGTATTTCCTGGGGGCTGTCATTCCCGTAGCAGCGGAGTGCGGCGTGCGCATGGCCATTCATCCGGATGATCCGCCGTACCCTATCTTTGGCCTGCCCAGGATCATCACCAAGGAAGAGAACCTGGATAGATTCTTAAAGTTGGTGGACAGCCCCTATAACGGATTGACGCTGTGCACAGGGTCATTGGGCTGCGCCGCTTTCAACGACATACCAAAGCTTGTAGACAAGTATTCCGCCATGGGGCGCATCCACTTCATGCACTTAAGGAATGTAAAGCTCATGTCCGACGGCAGCTTTGAGGAATCCGCCCATTATTCCGGCTGCGGCTCGCTGGATATGGTAAAAATCCTTCAAAACCTGCACAGGAATGGTTTTGACGGATACCTTCGGCCCGACCATGGCCGCATGATCTGGGGCGAGACCGGGCGTCCCGGCTATGGCCTGTACGACCGTGCGCTTGGCGCATCCTATATCACGGGCATCTGGGAGACGCTTGACAAACTGGAAGGAGCTGCACGATGAAACTGAACGATATTTCGCTTAAAAGCCCGCAGCCGTGGATGGAGCAGGGCTTTCGCCTGCCCAGGTACGACCGGGCTGTGGTGAGGGAGCGTACTCTAAAATCTCCCGCCTGGGTGCATCTTGGAGCGGGGAACATATTCCGCGCCTTCCTGTGCGCGCTGCAGGATGATCTGCTGGACAAGGGTCAAAGTGACACGGGTATAATAGTTGCTGAAGGGTTCGATGAGCAACTGATCGAAAAAGCCTACCTGCCATTTGACTCGTTAAGCGTGCTGGCGGTGCTGAAATCCAACGGTTCAGTGGAAAAGCGGGTTTTAGGCAGCGTAATGGGCGCGCTGAACGTAGCGTCGGGCGAGGGGCCAGATTGGGAGAAGCTGAAAGAAGCTTTTGCAAGCCCCACACTGCAGATGGTAAGCTTCACCATTACGGAAAAGGGGTATGCCTTCACAGCCGATAGCAGCCTCATGGGTAAAACGGCGGCCCTTTGCCTTCACCGCTATCATAGCGGTGCGTATCCCCTGGCGCTTACGAGCATGGACAACTGCTCCCATAACGGCGAAAGGCTTCGCAGCGCAATACTTCAAATAGCAAACCGCTGGGTAACGGAAGGCAAGGCGGAAGCGAATTTCTTAAAATACCTGGAAGATGAAAGCAGGGTATCCTTCCCCTGGACGATGATTGACAAGATCACGCCCAGGCCCGACGAGTCCGTGCAAGCGATGCTCAAAAGCGCGGGGTTTGAGGATACGGATGTTATCATCACCAGCAAGCACACCTATACCGCCGCCTTCGTAAACGCCGAGGAAGCGCAATATCTGGTGGTGGAAGACCGATTCCCCAATGGCCGGCCTCCCCTTCATTTGGCCGGCGTACTCTTTGCCGACAGGGACACAGTAAACCTTACGGAAAAAATGAAGGTGGGCACTTGCTTAAATCCCCTTCATACCGCCTTGGCCGTGCTGGGCTGTCTGCTAGGCTACACCAGCATCCATGCGGAGATGAAGGATGAGGATTTGAAGCGCCTGGTTCACCACCTGGGCCACGTGGAAGGGATGCCTGTGGTGGCCGATCCCGGGATTATCCGCCCGGCAGACTTTCTGAATGAAGTGCTGACGATCCGCTTCCCCAACCCCTTCTTGCCCGATACCCCTCAAAGGATCGCCACGGACACCTCTCAAAAGCTGCCCATCCGGTTTGGCGAAACGCTCAAAGCCTATGCACAGCGGCCGGATCTTGACATAACAAACCTCACCGCCATTCCCCTGGTATACGCCGCATGGCTAAGATACCTGATGGGCATCGGGGATGACGGAAAGCCTTTTGAGTTAAGTCCCGACCCGCTGCTTGGCAAATTGCAGCCGGTTCTGAGCAAGGTTACTTTGGGCGATAAGGGGTCGTTCCACGAACTGCTTTTCCCCATTGTAAGCGATGCCTCCCTGTTCGGCGTGAATCTGTATGAGGCGGGCCTTGGGGATAAGGTGGAAGGATTCTTTGCTCAAATGGTATCCGGCCCCGGCGCGGTGCGAAAGCTGCTGCATGAAACCGTAAGCGAATTCCGGTACTGATGCTATGCTTCATATGCTCCCTGGCAGTCAGGGAGCATATTGCTTTTGAGCACAAAGGAGATGCAGGATGGATCAGAGTTCAGAGCAATTCATTGCCTGTCTGCGGGAAGGATCGCAGGACGGCCTGCAATTGTTCCCCAAGTCCGATCTGCATAACCATGCCGGGCGCGGCGGAAGCCTGCGTTATATCTCAGACTGGGCCAATGTTAAGATATCGCCACCGAAAGCGCCGTTTGCTTCCCTTGACAAAATGCAGGAATGGTTTGAGCAGAATATAAAAAAGCATTGCTCCGGCCTTGATGGGTATCACAAGCGCATTGAAGCGGCTTTTGCACAGGCCGAGAGGGATAGCATTAAGCGGTTGGCGCTGAGCTTTGGTTTGGGGGAAGTTTATTCGCTGGGCGGTATGAGACCATTTATGCAGGTGATGGATGCAATGCATGCTGAATTTGCGCCAAATGCAATTTTGCAGCCTGAATTGGCGCTGGACCGCGCCTGCGACGCGGAGCAGGTTTACGATAGTGTGAAAGATATATTATCGTACCGGTGGTTTGCGTCGATTGATATCTGCTGCAATGAGATGGCCCAACCCATCCATCCTTTTCAGAAGATCTACCGGATGGCCAAAGACATGAACGTCACACGAAAGGCACACGTCGGTGAATTCGGCACAGCGGAGGATGTGCTGGAAGCCTGTGACGTACTGGAATTACAGGAGGTACACCACGGCATCGCTGCTGCCAAATCCAAACCGGTTATGAACTGGCTGTCAAGAAACAAAATCCAATTGAATGTCTGCCCCACCAGCAACATCATGCTGGGGCTTGTTAAGGGATATAAAGAACACCCAATCAGGATTTTGTATGATTACGGCGTACCCGTGACCATCAATACGGATGACCTGCTGATATTCAACCAAAGCGTTTCCCAGGAATACATGAATCTCTATCAGTCCGGTCTGATGACGGCGGAGGAATTGGATGATATCAGGATGACCGGGCTCAGCGATATTCAAAGCGCAAAGTAGCGCTTGGTCTTCCCCTGTACCAATGATGATAAAGGAGAAAGCCGCATGGATTGGAAAGAGCGATATACGAAGGCACATAAGCCAAAGCTGGCCGAAGTGAATGAATACCTGGCTGGGAGCGTAAAAAGCCTGTTTGCCGAATTCAATCATACACTGAAGGAAAAATACGGTCTTGGGTATGTGGTAGTCGCCTTTTCCGATATAAGCGGTTGGAAGTACAGATACGGCCACAGCGGCCTGATCCTTGTAAACAACGTCTGCTTTCATGACGGAATTTTCTCAGTGGAAGGCATTGACGTTGCAGATCACAGAACATTGGATGATGCAATCGCTAAAGTGGATGAAATGCACCGCAATGGATTTATGGACCGTTTTGCCGCGTTTTCACAAAAGCGTTCCGAAAGGAAAAAGCAACAGCCTAAATCCTCCCCACACATCGGCAAAAACCTGAATCAGCGCAGATGGCCTGCCATGGTATCCCGTCAGAGCCTGAAAAGGCTGTATGAGAACGACGCTAAGGGAATGACGGATGAAGCGTTGCTGAACGATATCGGATTCACCATGTATGCAAGGTGCCTGGAAGCCAGGGAAATCTACGGGCTGATGGAAATAGGGAAAGTAAAATGCCTTCACTGCGGGAACGTTCTTGACTATGCGGACATCATGGAATGCTCCTGTGGCCTTAAGTATACCTACCGTGAATATCGCAAGAGCTATCGGGCAAACAACATGCCCCGCGGCGAAGCCTCCGGCATATTTGACAAGTTCATTGACGATTGGGAAAAGGCAAAAGAAAATG
>JAEZJP010000137.1 GCA_023415715.1 Bacillota bacterium | reverse complement strand
ATGCTTAAGCTCAACGAGTGGTGGGCGGCTGGCCTGATTGACCAGGACGTGTTCGCCAACAAGGATACCGAGGCCAAGACCAAGGCTCTGAACGGCGTTATGGGTATTTCCTATACCTCCATGGGCCAGTTGTCTAACTGGCGCAAGGAAGCCGCACAGGCCGGTAACGGCGCCAACTGGGTGGGCCTGCAGTACCCCACCGCCGATGACGGCTCGATCAGCATGGTATTTGGCGGCTCGGGCATCGGCACGGTCGTTTCCGCCATCTCCGGCGACTGCCCGGAAGATAAGATTGAAACTGCCATGCGCGTACTTGACTACGCCTATTCGCCCGAGGGCAACCTTTACTGGAACTTTGGTAAGCAGGGTGTTTCCTGGGACTACGACAAGGACGGCCAACCCGCTTATCTCCCCCTGGTAACCGAGGATCCGGACGGGCTCAACGACGCCATTTCCAAGTACGGCGGTTCCACATGGAGCGGCAGCTGCATCCAGGCTACAAAGCTGCTTTACATGAAGAACACCCCCGAATCCATTGCCGCCAACGACCTGTGGTTCTATGGCAATGAGAAGATCGCCGGCAAGGGTAAGATGCCCTCTGGTGTGACCCTGACCGCGGAGGAAAGCGACGAGATCACCAACATCGAAGCCTCCTTGGGCACCTATGTGCCGGAAATGTCTGCCAAGTTCATCACCGGTGAAGCCACAAAGGCTGACTGGGAGAACTATCTGAAGACACTCAATGATATGGGCCTTGCACGCGCGCTGGAGATCCGTCAGGCGGCGTATGACCGCTTCATGGCTCGCTAACATAAAGGGCGGAATCCTGACTGCCCGTTGCAAATGGGCGGGGATCGCTTCTTCGTGAGGCGATCCCCCGTTTTGATACTGTAAACGGAAGGAACGATGTTTATGTTGAAAGCTCCTGCAGTCTCAGTACGCCCGCCGTATAAGCGCGGGTTTTTGCACAGGCTCGCCAGGGATTTCAAGTTGAATAAGTACAAGTATCTTTTGATTATACCAGTGCTTGTCATACTGGCGTTGTTCGCCTACAAGCCGATGTACGGGTTGATCATCGCGTTCAAAAATTTTCGGCCCAGGCTGGGGATTGCGGGAAGCAAATGGGTCGGCCTGCAAAATTTCGAAAATTTCTTTGGGGACGTGTATTTCGGGCGTCTTTTACGAAACACGCTTACCATCAGCCTTCTCAATATTCTGTTTGGCTTTCCGCTGCCGATCATCCTGGCGCTTTTGCTTAATGAAGTGCGCCGAAACAGCTTTAAACGCACAGTGCAGACCATCACGTATATGCCGTATTTTGTTTCTATGGTCGTAAGCTGCGCGCTGGTACGAATATACTGCCAGAGCAACGGCATCTTTTCCAACCTCCTCGGCGTTTCGTCGCAAAACCTCCTCACCAACCCACGCTATTTTTACCCTATCTATATTATTTCCGACCTGTGGCAATTTGTCGGCTGGAATTCGATTATCTATCTGGCCGCGCTCTCAAGCATCGATCAGGAGCAGTATGAAGCCGCCCGCATCGACGGCGCGGGACGCTTCAAGCAGGTGCTGCACATCACCCTGCCCGGCCTGATGCCAACAATCACAGTGCTATTTATCCTACGCATGGGCAGCGTCCTCAACGTAGGGTTTGAAAAGGTCCTGCTATTATATGCTGAGTCGACCTATGACGTGGCGGACGTCATCTCCACCTACGTTTACCGGCGCGGCATCATGCAGGCGGATTACAGTTACGCCACCGCCGTGGGCTTGTTCAATTCCGTTGTCAATGTGGCCTTTTTGATAGCGGCCAATACGCTGAGCAAGAAATATACCGATTCCGCGCTGTTTTAAAGGAGGGGGAGAACATGGCAAAACACAAAAATGCGATTCAATACGATACCATTGGCGGAAAAGTGTTCAACGTCTTCAACATTCTGCTCCTCGTCCTGCTTTGTCTTGTCACGGCGTATCCGGTCTATTATGTGTTCTGCGCATCCTTAAGTGACAATGTCAAACTTCTGCAGAGCCCCGGCTTTATGCTCCATCCGTTGGGGTGGAATACCGCTGCCTACCGTCTGGCCTTCACGCATCCCCTTTTGGTCAGCGGCTACAAGAATATCCTCACCATTATGGCCATAGCGCTTCCGCTTAACATTCTTTTAACGCTGTTTTGCGGGTATTTTCTAGCAAGCCGGAACGTCATGTTCAAAAAGCCGATCATGGTTGTTATTATGATAACGATGTTTTTTAACGGCGGCATGATTCCGAATTTTTTGAACATTCAATCAATGGGGCTTTATAATACGCTTTGGGCATTGATCCTGCCTGGCGCCATCAGTATCTACAATTCGATCATTTGTAAAACCGCTATTGAGGCCGTTCCCGACAGTTTGGCGGAATCAGCCTACATCGACGGCGCGAACGATCTGTTGGTACTCTTTCGAATCGTACTGCCGCTGATTACGCCAACCATCGCGGTGCTGCTTTTATATTATGGCGTCGCGCATTGGAACAGCTGGTTTTCCGCCTCAATCTATATCAAGGACAATGCGAACCTGCCTATACAAAACGTGCTGCGCAGCGTGCTGATCGCCAATTCCAACATTTTGAACGCCGCTGCGACCGAGAATGACCGCATGAACCAATTCGCGGAAACCATCAAATATGCCGCGATCGTTATTTCCACGGTGCCTGTACTGCTCATTTATCCTTTTGTGCAAAAGTATTTTGTCAAAGGTGTCATGATCGGTGCTGTCAAAGGCTAACGCCTTCGAGAAAATGACGAGTCATTTTCTCGATTTCGCATGATTGATACATGAAAACGACGGGCTCTCGAATAATGAGACCCGCCGTTTTATATTATTTATCTTTTCATTATTCCACCCGCATGGGCTCGCCTTTTTTGAGCAGCGGCCTCCACAGGAGCCGCTCTTCCCCCTTGAGCCTGCGCATGGCCTCAATGAAGAAATAGTCGCCGTAATTCATGGCGATGTGACGGCCGGGCACGTCATGGTAAGCCGATGTGCACATAGTCAGAATGGCAGGTGTATCATTTGTCCAGTCGGAGCACTTTTCATCCATGGCCCGAAGCATCCTGACGGCCGCATGATGATACAGCTGTGCAGCAGGATCGTCACCAAGGGCGTTTGCCAGTTCCATAAGCCCGCAGGCCGCAATGCCGCCGGCACAATTATCCTTTACATCTGGCTCGGCAGGCTGCTTGAAGTCCACCGGGGGAATATTGTCTTCCGGCAAGTTCTTCAGGAAGTAATCCGCCACACCACGGGCTGTATGCAGGAAGGTTTCATCCCCGGTATATACATAGCTCAGCATGAAACCGTACATCGCCCAAGCCTGGCCGCGGGACCAGCTTGTTCCGGGCGCGTAGCCCTGGCCGGTTGGCGTATCCAAAACCTTTCCTGTCTCCGGATCAAAGCACACGATGTGATGGGAGGAGCCATCTTCACGTATAAAGCAGCGCTGCACGGTCCTGGCATGATTTAATGCAATCAGCCTGTAACGGGGATCTCCCGTATATTCGCTGGCAAAGTACAGCAGCGGCAGATTCATCATGCAGTCAATAATGGCCCAGCCTTCCCGCCCCTTGCCGTTCCAGGCGCGGATGAAGCCATTGGGGTTATACCTTCCCGCCAGCATATTGGCGCAAAACAGCACGCGGGTAAGGCTATCCTTGTTTCCGTCGATGGCATAATGCACGCCGCTGTTGATCAGCCACATAAAGCCAACGTCATGGTGCAGCGTCAGAACATCCCGCAGCGCCTCATCCATCAGCTTCTCGGCACGCTCAGCCTCAAGGCGGTAACGCTCCCCGCCCGTTTCCAAAAACATCTGCCACATTTCGGCCGGCCAGAATCCGTTGGTCCACCAGGTAATGCCCGGCGTTGTCCATTCTCCGTTCTTCACACTGTAAGGGATTCCATCAAGCTCCTGTGCTTTTTCCACACCGCTGCGCATTTTAATATCCATTTTTTGAAGAACTTGGTTTGCCCATTGCAAGGTTTGCGGGTCAACCGGGATCTGCTTCATCGAATAACGCCCTTTCTATGATGTATTCTATCCATTCACCGGGCCTGCCCGGTATAAACCGCATAATTGGCTATTTTCCGTATATGGTAAACATCGTGTCCACGGTATCCTGCACTTGCTTGGGTCCGATGGGCACACCGCGGCCGTTTTCCAACGCATCGTAGAATTCACGGATGCAAGTCACATGGGCAGAACCCCAATAGTCCCGTGTCACAGGCAAGTTATTCTTAAATTCGAACCTCTCCTCTTCTCTGCCGTTCCAGGATACTATAAGCGTATCCTTTTCCATGCGCATAGTAGCATTCTCGCAAACGATCTCGAGATATACGGGTGAATTTGTGCAATAAGCCGTTGTGGCATAAAACAGTCCGGGCGCATCGCCAAACGTCATGTAGGCTTCTAAGGTATCCTCCACATCGATGATGCCTTTCAAATGGTGGTTCGATAACGTGGCAGCAACATGTTGAGGCTTGCCCAGCAGATACACCAGTAAATCAAGCGTATGGATCGCCTGGTTAATCAGCACACCGCCGCCCTCAGTGTCTTGATTTCCCCGCCAGCCGCTTTCCGTATAGTATTCCTCGTTTCTTGACCAGGTAACAAAGGCCCGCGCTCCATGAACCTTTCCCAAGCTGCCGCTGGCAAGCATCTCCCGAAGCTTTTGGGTGCTGCCGTTATACCTGTTTTGAAAGCACACGCCGACGCGGACCTTTTGGGCAGCCTCCAAAAGCAAAGCCCACTGCGCGCGGTCGATGGCCGGCGGCTTTTCGCTGAAAACATGAATGCCGCGTGAGGCGGCCAATTGCGCCATGGGAACGTGCAAATAATGCGGCGTGCATAGATGCACCACATCTATCTTCTCGTTTTCAAGCAGCTTCTCCATGGAATCATACGGGCGAAGGCCATAATTCTGCGCCATGCTTTCTGCACGCTTGGGATCGATATCGGCACAAGCAGCCAGGCTTACACCCGGAAGTTGCTTCAGGGCATAGGCATGTACGGGCGCGACGGTCCCGCACCCGATGATAGCGGCATGAATCATATGTATCACGAGCCTTTCTGCTATTGCAGGCGGAATTGATTTTCCCTGGAATAAACGTAATATGCAGCCTGCTATCAGTAGTATAAGGCAAGAATGAAGAATAAACCATTGCCGTCGTAACCTCCTTGATTGCCTTGCGCACCATTCATAAGCTTGATCCAGGCCCGTAACGCAGAATCAAACGCCTTTTATCTGGAAAGAATGCATGCATCACGAAAAAGGAGCGGATGAGGATGCAAAGCAATACAAACAGCGCAGGAGCAGGCAGCGATATGCCCATAGGCCTTGGCATGCTGCTGATGGGCGACCAGTTGGCGTTCAGCAGGTTTGGAGAACTGCCGCCCGAAGAAAAGAAGCGGGTGCTGCATTATGTGGAGAGCGGAATGGATGGGGAGGATGCCAAACGCCGCATCGAACATACCGTCAAAAGCTTGCATGACGGCGTTCCGGGGTTCTACCTGCAATAGGGCGCCGGACAAAAGACATAAAAGCGCGGACATGTAGCGACGCGCTTTTTTTGTATCATCTCCATGTGGTTTGCTGTTAGTCTGCTCCTTCCTTTGCTCAGGGTTTGTTTGATGCACCTCAAAAAAAATTGAGCAAGCCTTGCCATTTGATTGATAATCTACTACAATAATAGAAGAACCCATATCAGCTGCGGCGGAAGGGATGGTAACATATGAAAACCATGATGATCGGAGCAGGCATCTTACTATAAGGGCTTATCCGCCGAGCAGCGCATGCTTCCATGGCGATAAGCCTATATGCATGGAGGCAACTTTTGAATATTATCAATCTGGGCATATTGGCCCATGTGGACGCGGGCAAGACAACGGTCACCGAGTCTCTTTTGCATACAGCCGGTGCGCTAAGGCAGCTTGGCCGTGTCGATCACGGTAATACGGTTACGGATTCGCTGCGCATTGAACGGGAGCGCGGCATCACGGTCCGGGCAGCTACGGTATCACTTCGGTACAAGAACGTAAAAATCAATATACTGGATACACCGGGCCATGTGGACTTTATTGCTGAGGTGGAGCGCTCCCTCGCAGTACTGGATGCGGCGGTGCTTGTCGTATCAGCACGGGAGGGTGTGCAGTCACAAACGGCCGTGCTTTTTCGTGCGCTTCAAAAGCTTCGGATACCGACGCTCTTTTTCATTAACAAACTGGACCGGCTGGGCGCAAATGCGGACGATGTTCTTTCGCAGATCAAGACTCAGTTGACTAAAAGCGTTTTACTGCGCCAGAAGATCATGGGTATAGGCAGGGATGTAAGCGTGGAAACGCTGAAGCTGGAGGACTGTGAGGGCGTTGTGGATCAGCTTTTTCAGACGGATGACGGAATAGCGAACATGTACCTGGAGGGTAAGGCGATCCCGCCCGATATGCTTTGGGATGCATACCTGCAAGCCGTCAAACGGTGCGATATTTACCCCGTTTACGCAGGCGTCGCCCTCATGGAGCTTGGCATACCGGCTTTGCTGGATGCCATCATAACGGAACTTCCCAGGGCAGACATAGGCGGCGATCCCCTGTGTGCGTATTGTTACAAGCTGGAGTTCCACGAACGCCTTGGCCGGATCTGTTACTTTCGGGTATATGGCGGTGCCATTGTTATACGCAAGCTGGTAACACTGTATGGATCGGAGGAGCCTTTCCGCATTACCCTGCTATTCACTTTAGATATGGGCGTACTCAGGGGAACGGATGCGGTATGCTGCGGCGATATCGCCGCCATCCCCTGCTATGAGGGTCTGAAGGTAGGTAGCGTGCTTGGGCAGGCATTGCCGAAAATCAGGGAATTGAGCATTGCCGAGCCGCTATTGCTGACACGCGTCCTGGCCGGCACCGATGTTCCGCGTTCCAAGCTGCTGGAAACCCTACGCCAGCTTTGCATGGAGGATCCGCTGCTGAACATGCACACGAATGAGCAGACCGGTGCTCTGGAATTGCGTGTATTCGGCCAGGTGCAGATGGAAATCCTGCGTGAATTGGCCTTGGAGCGCTTTGGACTTAAAATCACGCTGGAAGAGCCGCAAACGATCTTCCGCGAGTTCCCGGCCCGCAAAGGCACGGGCGATGTGCTTTGGGGGGAAACGCCTTTCCAGGCGGCTATCGGCATCACCGTCGAGCCGCTGCCGTTGGGTTCCGGCATACAGTACGAAACGAAGGTGAACTACGGCTACCTGTACGCCTCATTTCAAAACGCCGTACGGGAAGGCCTGCTTCATACCCTGCATCATGGCCTGTATGGCTGGGAAGTTACCGACCTTAGAATCACGCTTCAATGGGCGGAATATAGCTCCGTTACCAGCGCTCCCGCCGACTACCGGAACATTGCGCCGGTGGCGGTCATCCGCGCGCTATATGATGCCGGAACGGAGCTTATGGAGCCTATGCTGTCCTATATGCTTACCGTACCTGCCGACATGGCGGGCCGGGCCACCTACGATCTGAACATGATGCATGCCACCATGGATCAGATGACATCGCAGGGCAATGAAATCAACTATTCGGGACAGGTCTCGCTGGATGCATCCAAACTGTATTCCCAGGCAGTGGCCGCCTATACCAAGGGTACAGGCGTTTTCACCGTCCGCCCAAATGGCTATGCGTTCTTTACAGGCGACAAGGATACAGTCTCAAACAAGGGATGCGAGCTTCCAAGCGTAGAAAAATATCTCCTTATGAAATCGGGCAGGATGCTGTAATGAAGGTCAAAGCCCTGTCCCCATCTTTTTCACTGAAGAGATAGCGCCGTCCACCTTCCTCATATATTCCAGTAGTGGAATATGGGGAGGTGGAGCTGGGTGGCCCTTGGACATAAAGTACTGACTTACTTGGGATACGCCGCCATCGCTATCTGGATGGCGGCGGCCATTTTGGGTGAGTTTGGCCTGTTCGACCTGAGCTATGTCAATATCCTGGCTGTTGTATCGCCGCCGCTGCCTATTGATTATGAAGTGCGAAGCCAGCTTCTGGTGGAGGCGATGAATTACGTCGGCGTGTGCTGCCCCGAGGACGCGGCAGCCGTCTGGGCGGAAGGTCTCAAGAACCGAAGCGCCGCTTTGCAGTATGCCGTCATGAGCAAGCCACTCAAGGATAAATACGCCCGGCAGCTGAATGAAACCGCGCCCAACTGGGTAACGGGAATATCCAGCCCGTTTATATCCGACTGCCGGATCGTAAACACGGAAGCAGTCAGCAATACGCTTCAAAGGGTCATGCTTCGTTTTTCCCTGGCCACATCTGCAGGCTCCGCTGGGGAAGCGCTTGCTGTGCTGGATATCATGAAAGAAGGCAGCTTCTGGCGCATCGAAAACATCGACGCGGATGAAGCGTTGTACCCTTATACAAGGTTCATGCCCTACTGATCCAATAATATGAAAATGTATCGGAGAGCGGTCATTATCAGTATCATTCCGGTTTCCATCAGCAAATGGGTAATAACTAAAGCCTTCTCATGACTGCTTAGCATTTGGGCATGATAAGCACGTATAAAGGAGGTCGTACCATGAACCATTACAAAGCTCTTGGTTATAAGCTGGTATTCTTTTCCGTAATGATCTTCGTTGTCTACAAAATCAGCATAAAGAATACTCGGAGTCATTTATATGAATATGGGAAAGCGCCTTCAAATAATGGGTGAGTCTTGATCATATATTTGGGTGAATACAATCATGAAGCGCAGCGGGCAATGATAAACGGAAAGTTACACCAACTGAGCTTATTTGCTTTTCATATATCGCAAAAACAATTGTATACTCTTTTCCTCATCTTCCCTGTCATAATTAAGCCTGCCAAGCCTGTCACATAAGCCAAGCAAAGCAATTTCGTCAAGATCCCCAAAGGCTTTCATCCCAGATATGTCTGCATAAGGCAGGCCCTTCACAACATACAGGATTTGCATGTGAAAAAGAATCAAAGAACAGACACGGTCGATGAAGGGTTTGTCCTCCGAAAAAAAGGTCAGGAATTCCCTTGCCAATTTTGCGCCTGTCTTATCATGTTCGTAGGATGTTATTTTCCCCTTTCGTTTTTTGGTGGTGGCCGGTTTGCCAATATCGTGAAGCAATGCGGCCCACATGAAGGCCTTTGCATCCTTGCTTTGTTTTTTGCGATAGGCAGCCTCATCCACAACCAGCATGGTGTGGTTCCAAACGTTGCCTTCCGGATGGTAGACAGGTGACTGCTCCGTACCTTTCAAATCAAGCAAAAGGCTGAAGGGGTATTCCCGGAAGTCATGCTCTCCGGAAAGACTGTTTAAAAAGCCGGACGGCTTTTCATCCTGAAGCAAATGAAATTCGATCAATCCATACATTTCAAGCATTTCTTGCATGGCAGCAATTTGTATTTAGGGTAGGGGGAGTTCAAATACATTCCTTTCTTTTTGATTGGATTACGGCCTATTTTTATCTTGGGAAGCACGTTTTATGAATAGAAGGATAACGGGATTGATCAATCATTGATCCATTCAATGGTTGCCGTCTTTGTCACTAAAACGCTATCCCCCACAAACCGGACCTGGATCTGTGCATTTTCCGGCAGTTCCGGCAGCAGCAAGGAATATGCACCATCCTGATTTGCATCGCAAATGCCAAGTTCCCCGGCATATTTTGACTCCCATACTGGAAATGCGCGATAGTACGCGCTGCCATCCGCACCCGTGATGGAAACGCAGCATTCCGTGATCCTGTCGACAGTGCCCAAAGCCGCGCCCCAAACACGGACGCCATCACTTGTGTGAAAAGCGTATGCAAAAACAGATGATGAACCGCCCGTATTTTCCCATGCGGCACTTGGCTGTGCCATCATCACCGGCGCACCGGACAATAGCTCCGGAAGCCGCCGCTCTACGATCTCCAGCACCACCGCACCGACGTTATTAATATCCAGCAATGGCAGCGGCATCTGGCGCTTGTAGAGCACATTGGAAAAAGCGTTGGATAGATAGGGAATCAGCGCGTTGCTGAACGAATCCCGAAGCACCAAAAGATTCAAACCGATTTTCCCACCAGTTGTGGTAATGTTCAGGTCCTCCAGGGAACGCATACGGCCCTTGACGGTGTAGACAGGTTCTGTGTCGCTATAATAATATTGGTCATCCCTGGGCGTATTGGCTGGGTAGATCATTTGGCTCAAATCCCCGGTCCAATCGCGGCGCACCGATCCTTCCACCGCAAGATCGGGCAAGGCGACGCTTGTTCCCGTAGCATCCCCAATTGCGGAAAGCAGTGCGAACGCCCCCAGGCGTGCGCCGTAATTGTTCCAGTGGGTATCCGTTTTGTGGTACAGCAGCCGATCCTGCCGGACCTGACTTTGCATAAGCTCCGTCAGATTCACATATTGTGCCGCCTGTAAGGCCTGCAGCCGCTCGGCGTTGCTTGGACCGCTGCGCCTTAAGTAACCGTATGGCATAAATTCCGGATATATTGTGCTTTTGTTGGGCGCGACCGCCACAACAAAAGGTATACCTTTTTGGTTTAGGGCATCATCAATCTCGCGTATGATAGTGCTTAATCTGAACAGTTGGTTTTCGGTGAACGAGCTTTCTCCAGTAAAATCGGGCACTGTCTCCTGAAAATACAGCCAGCCGTCTGCACCTAAGATCACCTGCTTATCAGAAGAAGTCTGTAAACCTGCAAGCGCCCGGCTTCGAATAGTGACAAGCTCATCGCGCCACGCAATATGGTCTTGCAGCCAATCTTCAAACTCCTTTGGGAAAGACAGATTCAGCTTGTTATCAGCGATCAGTCGTGGAAATTCCGCCAGCGCCCGTTTTTGTTTCGATCCGTCATTTTTGTAAAACGGCACGGCAAGCGCGCAAGCCGTGCTGATTACAAGGAAAAGGACGCAGTATGCTATTTCCAAAAGACGCTTCATTATGTTTGTCTCCTAAAACCTGAAATAAATAAACGGATTATGGGAAGAGGCCGTAAGGGAAGCGATGCAAACAAAAAGCAACGCCAGCGTCATAACATAAGCGGCTCCACTGGCGGCGACGTTCAGGCGCGGACGCTGTATAAGAAGTTCCTCCGCCTTTTTGATAAAGGGTGTGGATCCGATGATCGCGGCGGCAAAAACGATCAAAGCGTGCGGCGTAAGCAGCTTTACCATAAGTGTTTGCTGGGCAGCCGTGACATGCCAGCCAACAAACATGCTCTTTAATATGTAAAGGGCCTGCGCAAAGGAATTGGCACGGAAAAATACAAACAGGCAAACCGCTGCCATCAAAACGTACAGGTTGCCAAGCCACTTATAGCGCGGCTTCAGTTTATCAACCGGCAGTATCCCGTATGTCTCCAGCATCAGCAAAAGCCCGTGCCCCAGGCCCCAGACCACAAACGTCCACTCCGCGCCGTGCCAAAGCCCCGTGAGGAAAAACACCAGCAGCCTGTTAAGCCCTGTGCGCCATCTGCCTTTCCGGTTACCTCCCAAGGGGATGTATACATACTCTCTAAACCATGTAGACAGGCTGATGTGCCACCTTTGCCAAAAAAGGCGGATGGAGGATGCTGTATAGGGGTACCGGAAGTTTTCCAGAAAGGTGAAGCCCAGCATGTGGCCCATGCCGATGGCCATGTCGGAATAGCCGGAAAAGTCAAAATATATCTGCGCCGCATAAGCCAAAGCACCCATCCAGGCCAGGGGGGCATTGAGCCCGCCCGCCGGCACATCATACACCTGATCCGCAATTACCGCCAGCACGTTGGCTATAAGAAGCTTTTTGGAAAGGCCTGCAATGAACCGGCGGATACCTTTGGCAGCTTCATCAAGATTCACCTTTCGGTCATCCAGCGAAGCTTCGATGTCATGGTAATTGACGATGGGCCCTGCGATGAGCTGCGGAAACAGGGAGATGTAGAGCAGAAGTTTTGCAAAGTTTCTTTGTGGCGGGTTGACACCCCGGTAAACATCAATGGTATAGCTCATGGCCTGGAATGTAAAAAACGAAATCCCGATGGGCAATGGAATCCCTGTAAGCGGTATGTTTGTCTTTAATAATGAGTTGACAGTGTTAATAAGAAAGTCGGCGTACTTGTATAGGCACAGCACGCCGATGTTCAATATGACGGTGACGGTCAATAACGCCTTGCGGCTCCTGACCTTACAGAAACCGAACGACAAAAGATAGTTAACAAAGGCGCAGGCGATCAAAAGCAGAACATAGACGGGCTCGCCCCACGCGTAAGCCAACAGGCTGACAATCAGCAGGAAATAATTGCTGACGCGGCAGGGCAGCCGCAGGTTGGCAAGGAATACCACCGGCAGGAACAGAAAGACAAACAGAACCGAGCTGAATACCATGCCGTCCATGCACCTCCGCCTGTGTGCAGATTTTTATGTATCAGGGTGCTGAAGGTGCCGTAACGTTAGTGGGGTAATAGATGTCGATGCTTGCAATGACATCATCCACGATCTCAAACATGATGCAAGGGCTGGCATAATCGCCTTCAATACCGGAAACGGAATAGGTGAGGATTGTATCCCCTTCCCAGTAGCACCGGTCACCATAGGCATTATTAAGCATTTCCAGTGTGTCGCCGACACGGATGCCGCGGGAGGTGGCGTATGTATAGTTGGTCAATTGCATTTCAAACCAAATATCCTGCTCACCCACAGGGTTTGTAAAAGCAGTCAGGCCTTCGTACACATATTCCTTGTCTTCGCCAACAAATACGCAGCTGGGCGCAGCGTTCAATGAAGCCGGTTCTCCCAGGGCAACATGCAGCGCATGGAAATCGGTCAATATGGGATACCATGTTTCATTCAAAAGCAGCCCCATGTCTTTTTCAAGGGACATGTTTTCACCGGGCAAAGGCGGGATGAAAGCGGCAGGTTTCTCTGCCAAAGCACTTCCGGCGGACGCAAACAGCATCAATAAGGGCAGCATGAGAAGGAAATGTAGCTTCATATATATCATTCCTTTGTTTTCAAATTGTGATATCATTCGTCTTATAATCCCTCTCTTCCCAAGGGAAGAGAAGGTATACGCAGCACCGCTTTAGGGCTGTAAGGTAGATTCCGGCGTTTGTTCTGGTTCAGGCGCCGGGGTAGGTTCAGCCGTAGGTTCCGGCGTTACTGTATGTTCAGGTGTGGGTGTCGGCTCCGCCGGCTGTGTTTGGGTTGATGTCGGCGTCGGTTCCATGGAGGGAGACGGTTCAGGCGATGCTGTCTCCGTCGGTGCGGGCGTAGGCGTTACGGGCTGTACAACAGTAACCGTAAGCGTGCGGTATATGCCGTTCACGTCATTTGCCGTCACCTTGATCTTGACGGTGCCTTCACTCTTTGCCGTAATGGTGCCGCTGGTACTGACCGACGCAATATCAGCATTTTCAGAGGTATACTTGAACCCTTCCGTCGTATTATCGCTGGGCTGAATGCTCGATATGGCAATTTTCAGCGTTTCGCCTACAACCATATTGACCGTCGATTTGCCCAGGGAAAACCCTGTGATGGGTATTTCGGGAGAAGCGCCCGGATCTGTGGGATCATACGTCTGTGTGTTGTCTATTCTCGCGGGATGCGGCACCTCATACTTGGTATCATTGGCGATAATGATCTTCGTGCCTACCGGGCAGTTGTAATAGACCCATGCTGCAGCCGAACACGTAGTACGCAGGCAGCCCGCAGAGCAGGATGTGCCTATTTCGTTATAGCTGCCTGGCAGCATTTTGTTGGAATCCTTTGCGCTATATAAAGGCCCGTGGATGTACAGCCCGCCGGAGTGCCTGCTGGCGTAGGGAGAATATGCATTGCCGCTCCAGGAATGCCAGCGTTCCTTGGATTCAATGGTATAGGTGCCGGCACGCGTTTGGCCGGCTTTGCCGATACCTGTGGAAAATTGTCGTACTACCCTGGTATATTCATTATCCGAGTCAAGGCCCAGGATGGTGATAGTATAGCTTTCCTTGGACACATAAATCAGATAAGGATTGGAAGGTGTCGGCTTGGGCGTGGCTGTTGTACGTATAGGAGTCGCAGTAACCGGCCTGGGTGTTTGAGTGGCCGAACCCGGCTTATCCGTATTGTCCGGCGCCTTTGTGGGCTTCCTGGTCGGTTTGGGTGTTGATGATTCTTCCGCATTGGCATCTGAATCAGGCACAAGCGACAGATATGTGCCTGTATCTGACTCCTCCAGTGTTACAGCCGTTCCAAACTTCGAACTTACGAAAGAGGCAAGCTGTTCTAGAGCTTTTTGCGAATCGACTTGCCCGTCAAATGTGGCGGCACACGCGTTTTTCAATTGAAGCCAGGATTCGGCTGTGCCTTCCAGAAGCATCGCATCCTTCATTGTATCCAGGAAAGGAACGGTGGCCTCACGGCTTTGCGGCGCAAAGAGCTGATATAAAAAAGTGTTGATCATCGTATGCCGGGCATCTACTTCATCCACCAGGATTTCACCGCCAGGCGTACTCACGATGGTGATGGCAAAGGTTTCATCGCCAGGGAGGAATGTATCTTCCAGCTTAAGGTTATATACTTCAAACGCGCTTCGCATTGCGGAGGGCAACGCGGAATTTTTCTCGAATACGGGTGCGCTTTTTCCTTCCTGAACGGCAGACGTAAA
Organism: Bacillota bacterium; assembly: GCA_023415715.1. Taxonomy (GTDB): domain Bacteria; phylum Bacillota; class Clostridia; order Christensenellales; family Aristaeellaceae; genus JAEWAH01. Next base: position 4,095 of record JAEZJP010000137.1, on the reverse strand, counting down.
GATAACGATGAGTTTTTCGGCCTGTTCCTCGCTTGAATCCATTTCATTCAGGCAGCGCAAAAAAGCATATTCATACGCCGACAATGTTCTTAAAAACATGGCTTCCTCAAGGCTCAGCGTTTCGCCGATCTCCATTTTCGCCAGAAAAGTCTGCACATCTCCCCAGGTTTTCATGGGCAAAGCGCTGTCGCGTGTAGATAAATAAAAAAAGAATGCATCATAGATGCTGCTTTCTTTTCCGACGGACTTATTTTCTTCAGAAAAGAGTTCCTCTGCGGCAGTGTTTGGCGCTGTTTCAGCCTGCACGGGAATTTGAAATTGGCATAAAACAAGAGCAGCAAGCATCATCAAAGTTATGAATATTCGTAACCTTTTCTTCATAAGTTGACTCCTTTTCTTAATTTATACCATTATATCACACTCCTTTACTTTATATAATTGTAATAATTGGTAATTTGATATGTCTCATTTATTATTCCTCCCCTCCCTTACTTCGCCCCTGCACTACTGTTTTCAAAGAAATCCCCAATAAAAAACCACCGATGTCAAACATCGGTGAAAGATAAAAGCAGCTTTTACCGCATCAATAAGTACATACCGGCGCCCAGCAAAAATACCTGTATTGCCAGTATCAATGGGAAAAAGACTCTAAAATACCAATGCTTCGTTTTATGGCGCATAAGGTACATGCCAAGCACCCCGCCTAAACCTCCGAAGCATGCAGCGGCAAGAAATAGCTTTGATTCCGGAACACGGTGCAATCCCCTTTGGGCACAGCGCTTATCATGCCGCATCAAGAAAAAGGATACAAGGTTGGCGACCGCAAGTAAGCACAGTACGATCAATATATAGGTCGATTTGGCCATAACAACAATAAGCCTCTCTATGGATTTTTTAAGACTATTTGAAACAATTCATATTCTTATGTACATCCATTTTTCCCTTCTTATGCGGCCCGAATATAGAACATCACGGATGATCGCATCCAGCACAAATGCCAGCCATGGCCCGGTGATTGCAAACTGCAGATCCGGAAAAAGTGTGCTCATGGGATAGCAGAAGAAGTATGTGAAAATTGGCCTCAGTATTGTCACGCTGAGCAGTGAGCAACCAGCCACATAGCGCGCGTCTCCTGCGCCGCGAAGGCATCCCGAATATACCACCCGCCCATTCTGAGGCAATATACCTAAGATAGCTACAAGGAGCGAAAGAGAGACACCTGAAATGATCGCTTTTTCATTTGTGAATAGCGTCGGTATAAGATCGCGCAGGAACAGAAGAACGATCATAAGCGCAATGGAAATCACCATAGACAGCTTTCGGCTGATCCTAACATTGGCCATTGCCAGGTCCATCCGCTTTGCTCCAAGGCTGCGCCCAACCAGCGCAGCTCCCGCTGCTGCAATGCCGTCGCCTAATGTAAAGGACAAGTTGGTGACTTGTGACGTGATCTGATATGCCGCAAACGCAGCCGTGCCGATATCCGCTATCATCTTTGTGGTGATCAGAAAGCCGATACGCAAAAAGACCGATTCTGCCATCGATGATGAACCGACAAAGAAAAGCCCCTTCATCGTTTGGCTGTCAAAACGCAGCTTTTCAAAAATGCGCAAACGCAGATAGCCGTCTTTCTTTGTCACAAAGAAAAAAGCGATACCGCAGGCTACCCCGGTGCCTATGACTGTCGCAATGGCCGCGCCTTTCACACCCAGTCGCGGAAAGCCGAAATTGCCGCCGATAAGCAGATAATTCAAAACGATATTCACAAGGTTGGCCGTTATGTTGGTCACCATGGTTACCCGCGTCTTTCCAATGGCGCGCATGGCGGCGCAAATGCACAGAAGCCAGCAGTTCAAAACAAGGCCTAAGGAAATGATGCGAAAATAATCTACCGACATTTGAAGTGTGTCTTCATTGGCGCCCGCAAGCTTCATAAATGGTTCTGCCCAGAAATATCCCGCCAGGGTCATAAGCGCACCAAGTATCGTTACAACAAACATGGATTGCTTGAGTACGGCGTTAGCCGCAGCCTGATCATCCTCGCCCCTGCGCCTGGCCACCAGCGCTGTGGTAGCGACACAAAGCGACTGAGCAAGGACCAAAAGGATCATACGTGGCTGGCTTGTCAGGCCGACGGCAGCAATTGCTGCCGGACCAATCGTCCCCACCATCATCGTATCGGCAGAACTGATAACGCTAAGCAGCGCTCCCTCAACTGTTGCAGGCCACGCAATGGCTATAAATTGTTGATAAAGTTCTTTTAAAGAAGGAGTATCGTTTTGAAAACGGATGCCTTTTAAATGAAAATATCTCTTGAATAATACTGCGCTCTTCTGCATCTTTACTCTTTCCATTAAAAAATTTATGTTCCGTTCGTACTAAGACGAAGCGTGTTTCATAAAATCGATGTCCATAAGTACCCGGTTTGGATTGCAATTTGATTCCCTTGATGCATCGTACAGCTTTGCATACTTTGTTGTCAAGTGTAATGAGGCTATTTATCCGATGTTTGAATAATGCAGCGCATAAACTGTACTATATGCAAAAAAAGAGCATCTGAGTTAACAGATGCTCTTAATGGAATCCGGCGACGTCCTACTCTCCCGGGCCGTGTCCAGCCAAGTACCATCGGCGCTGAAGGGCTCCGAAACCCCGATACCGCTAGTGGCGGATACGATAGTGATGGAGGAGAGGTAACAATACCCAAACCTTATACTGGAAATCAGAAAAAAGAAACACTAAATTTAAGCATGCTATTCATATGATATCGACTCGATTTTTAATTTCTTCTGTACTAACTCCATATTTGTTAAATAATGCGACTAGTTCTTTTTCAATTGCACCCCAATTATTCTTCCATGCCTCTTTAAAGTATTTTTCTGAGTCTGCGAAAATCATTAATATCCGCAATAAACCTATGTAATTATCTGCACACTTATACCCATCAGAATTATATAATTCAGTTATAAATCTAAAGAAATCTTCAGAGAGTATTGCATTAAGATGATATATTTTCAATATGCCAAAGTCCTTTAGTTCTTGAATTATCTTATCATCTGAACCTTTCAGTGTCGGAGCTACAGGTATTTTAGGAAGTTTTTGCTGCAAAAATTCTATGAGTGATGTAGAATTGATATCTATATCTAGCTCTCCCTTTTTTGTTTTATCCTGCACATCTTTTACATATCTATCGATTTCATCGGATAACCTTTGGAACTCATAATCCATAATCTCCAATACACCTGCTACCAAATGAAAACGTCGGTCAATGTCAATAGGTAATACTCCGCTAAACTTGTAGCTTCGATCATGCTCTATCTCAGCCCATGCATGTTGCAACAATGTACGTATTTGAATTTCACATTTGAGCCCTGAATAGAATGAATACTCTATAAGAGCCGTTCTGCTCTGGGACAATTGTGCAACATAATGAATAGAAAGGTACCCAACCTTATCGGCACTTAGCAATTCTGCCTTATCCATTGAATTATTTCTATCAATAGTAAATTCATTCTCGACCAACGAACTTATTTGTTTAACATCAGCTAGAGTATATGCAATAATTCTAATCCCAGCAAAATCCGTGATATCCTCAGATGGAACTTTATAGTTTTTCCTTTTACATTTTTCTATGTAGCTATTGCGGTCTTTTACACGACTTGTAATGCTATGAAACGGAACGCCTTTCCGTCTTATTATGGTATCAAGTAAATCCACTACTTGCTTCGTATATGCTCTGTAGGTTGTAACATTCCTATCATACCAATTTTCAATATCATTTAATATTATAGTAGTATCATCCATATATTTTTATCCTCAAACTCAACAATTTAATTCATTTTATCATCATTTTTCACCAATATCAAGTTTATTGGCTATATGGGTTGCAGTAAAAGTTTCTTTATAAGCAAAATCTCAGTAATTTACTTACATTGTCGACTTTATGCTACAAAAAAAGAGCACCTGGTTTAACAGATGCTCTTTATGGAATCCGGCGACGTCCTACTCTCCCGGGCCGTGTCCAGCCAAGTACCATCGGCGCTGAAGGGCTAGCGAACGAGGTACAAAAGCGTGGTGCAGGCTGTGAGCAGATTT
>JAEZJP010000134.1 GCA_023415715.1 Bacillota bacterium | reverse complement strand
CGAATGTCGGAAGTTTGATAATCTGCCATGTGTTTTCCCCCTATGCTTTGCAAATTTTTCTTACGTGGGCGTGGCGCCGCAAATAAGCGCCTATGCAATTGGCTACGCAAACAGGGCAAATACCGCTTTGGGTGGCAGCAAACCCCGTCCAATTGAACACTCAATGATTAGTTTAGCATAGAATTCAAAAAAAGAAAAGACATGATTTTCTTTAAAGAATCAATCCATTTCACATGGGCTTCAAGTTTCTGTTCAGCCTGTCCACGATTTTTGCAAACGTTTTGCGCCTAGTCTCCTCCGTTTTACCCTCTTGCCATAAAGCCGCATACGTACGTCTGACAGATGGAGACATAGCATCAAAGTTAGTTAAGGCAGGCTCAATGCCACGAAGTTGCATCGCAAGGGCATCGATCATTTCCTGCGTGATAACGGGCCTGTCCTTGGGCTTGAATGTTCCGTTATTTATAGCTTCTTCAATGCTTAAGCGCCCGTGATCGGTCATCCGGCCCTGCTTTTCAAGTTCAGCTACCATCTTTTTGTTCTTTTCAGACCATTCGCTGCCTTTTCGCCTCGGAGAGAAGTACTTCATATATGTATTGTCGTCTAAGCTTTTTATTTGACTGTCGATCCAGCCAAAACAAAGCGCTTGGTTCAGCGCTTCCTGAGGGCTTAAGGTTTTGGGCCCTCCCGGTTTACCGAACAAAAGCCATATGCCCTTGTTTACAAGGCAATTCTTCATGAGCCATAGGCGAAATTCGTCGCCTGATACGAACACAACAGGTTCCATAATGACTCAATCCTTTCGTATTTGACAATCCCATTGCATCATCAGCAGTATAGAAGATGGCGTTTGAAACCGCCCATCAATCACACCCTGATTGCGGTGCATCGAATTGATCAAGAGGAAGATTTAGAAGCATTTCCATTCGGGGAAGCATCACTTTAGGGTCACCCGATGTTTCCAATACAACCTGCCCTCCAAAATCCCGCGGGCTTAGCATTCCTTCCTCCGACAGCCTTCGCTTTAATTGCCGTACTGTTCCCACATTGCCATCCAGCACAGCCGTCTTGGGCGGAAACAGGCTTTTTATCATTTGCCGAAGGAATATGTAATGAGTGCAGCCCAGCACCACCGCATCCACAGATTCATTATTGAAGGGAGACAAAAGCCCCTTCAAATGATTTCGCAAACCTTCACCATCCCATTCCCCGCGCTCCACAAATTCCATAAGTCCGGGGCATGGCACGGGAACCGCGCCTTCCCCGTATTGCTCCATCAGCCGCTGAAACTTGGGAAGCCGAAGCGTTACGGGTGTCGCCATCACCAGAATCCTGCCTCCGTGGCGCAAAAGTGCGGCAGGCTTTAATGCCGGTTCCATGCCGATCACTGGTATTTTCACCGTAGAGCGCAGCGTTTCCGCTGCCACGCTGGTGGCTGTATTGCAGGCGATAAGGATTGCTTTTGCGCCATAACTTATCAGGTGTTCCGCAACGCGGAGCACATAACCCTTTACTTCTTCGGGTGGCTTGGTGCCATAGGGGGCATGGCCCGTATCGCCGTAATACAGAAAATCTTCCCCCGGCAATAATACGCGGGCGGTACGCAATACGCTGATGCCGCCCACGCCGCTATCAAACATTCCCACAGGTCCCTGGGACAAAGCCATGCTTCTTTTCCTCCACATGCTCCTTTCCCGACATTATAGACCCAACTGTAAACCATCGCAAGCCTTATTGTACAGGCTGACTGTTCAGGGTAGAGCGTATAGCATCTGCAATGTACGGTACACTGGCCAGCACTTCCTCCAGTGTGTTCTTGTTGTTCCCCGCCTCTATCAGAATGCAGCAGGGGGCAATATGCTGGTTAAACCGGCCAGTTTTTATTCTCACCGGGCGGCATAGATCCGTGATCTGCTCATTGAGAGAATCGGTGATTGCCTGGGCAATGGCCAGGTTTTTCTCCCATTCCGGCGGGACATCATATGCAGGCACAGTTCCTTTTCCGATGAGCATCATAACCTTTGCGATTTTATGGTCGCCAACTTGGACGGTATTTTGGTTTGCCATGCTGGAGGTGTAAGCGTCCCTATGAAGATCTATATACAGGTCATATTTTTCTCCGCGGCTAACGGAATCTTCCAACATCTTTAAAGAGCGGTTATAGGATGTGCCAAGAACAGGCGGCTCATAAGCCGTTGTATCATGAACGACATCATAGCCTGCCGCGGTTAACAGCCTGGCTAATTCATCGCCAACCCTGACAACATTATACTGGTTATCTTTCGTACGCCATCTTTCGGTGGATTCATAGGTGTTTTCAGGTGTTGGCTCATAAGCTTCGTAGGTGTGGGTATGATAGATCAATATACGTTTTTTCCCTGTGGTCCCGGATACTCTCGGCCCACGTATCACCTGTATGCTGAACTCTCCCGGCTGCGGTGAGGGCGATATGTAAGGTTCAGGCGTCAGGGATGGGATAGGGGTGAGCGCCGGCGATGGAGTTGCAGGAGGAACCATCGTGATTTCGGGAGTAGGCGTACTTATGGCGAACAGGTTGATTTCGGTTGTTATCTGAGAAGGCAATGGCGTATCGGAAGGCAGCGCCGTTATGAGCGGCGTCACCTCCTCCATAGGTGCAAAGACTTCCAAAGCCCCCTGTACAGGAGGGATAAAACCAGTCAGCGCAAACCCGAGCGCAAGGCCCAGGACAAAGACGGCCAAAAACAGGGAAAGCGCCAGGCATATCGCCTGGGTACGCGTATAGAACCGTATGCGCATGCATTTTCACCTCATCTGTTGTAGGATACTCATGCTTATGCGCAGACAAGCCCCTTAATGCATCAAAATGGGAATCTCGTCTCCGGAGAGTTTGGGCTGCAACGCCATGTTGATACCTAGCGCCAGTACCTCCGCCAGATTTCCTACCAGTTCGTCCACCTCGCGGGGGGTGACAACCATTTCCCCCAGGGAGTGGGCGGAAATTTTGTCAGTCAGCGCATCCACCGCATCCATATGATCGGAGGATGGCATTTGAAGATCATGCAAAAGGATCGCCAGAGCATCCTTGGCTATGGTAGCGGCATAGACAACCATGGGCACGCCGATGGCGATTACGGGCACTCCCAGCGTGTCGGGTGTAAGCCCCAGACGATGGTTACCTACGCCGCTGCCGGGGCTGATGCCCGTATCGGTTACTTGCACGGTGGTACAGATACGGGCAGTTTCTGCCGCGGCCAATGCATCGATGGCGATCACCGCCGAGGGATGTACATGCTCCACGATGCCGCGAACCATCTCCGCCGTTTCCATGCCCGTCACGCCCAATACGCCTGGGGTTACGGCGCAAACGCTGCGGAGGCGCCCTTTCAAATCCTCCGGCACGTTTTGCCTTAGGTGGCGCGTTACCAGCGTGTTTTCCACCACGCGGGCTCCCAGCGCATCCGCCGTTACCCGGCGGTTGCCAAGACCTATGACAAGGATCTCTCCCGATTCGGGCAGCATATCATTCAGGGCGTCGCTCAGCAGCTCCCCCACGCGTTTGCGTATATCCGCTCCGCATTTGGGCAGCTTGTCGCAGCAGATGGTCACAAACTTGCCCTTTTGTTTGCCAAGGCTGCGGGCGGCCTCCTCGGTATCAATAGTAACGGTGGTCCGGGAGATGTCTCCTTCCTCCCAGTTGTCAACGCGGATGCCGCTCCTGTCGCCGGTATAGCATCCGGCACTTTCCATGGCCAGGTCCGTACGAACGC
>JAEZJP010000124.1 GCA_023415715.1 Bacillota bacterium | reverse complement strand
GGTATGGTTATACTCCTCGCTGTAATCGTGGAGCACTACCTCGCACTGGTCCCCAAATTGTGCGGCTATCCCTTTGATCAGCTTCTGAAAAAAGGGTAATTCTTCCTTGATCGATTTCAGTGAAGACACCTTCTTTAGAAATATCGATTAAAAATATTCCAAGCTATAAAAAAATATTCCTCGTTGCGGTCAATATATCACGTATGGCATATTGTGTCAACATCTTTTTTGGATTATTGCTCCAATAAATACAAACATCATGATTGTTTTCAGCACCCATGCGGAAAAGATGCATTGACATTCAAGAGGATCGATGAAATAATCAAATCAAAAAAGGAGATGCAATTTCATGAACGTTCTTATAGAAGTATCAGCCCGGCATGTTCATTTAACGAAGGAAGATTTTCACTTGCTGTTTGGCGAAGACAAGGAATTGACGTTTAAAAAAGCCTTGTCGCAGCCGGGGCAGTTTCTTTCCAACGAGAGGGTTGAAATCATTGGGCCTAAAGGGAAAATAGGCAATGTGGCCATTCTTGGGCCATACCGAAGCAAGACGCAAATTGAAGTTACGCTCACAGATTGCCGCGCTTTGGGAGTGGAAGCGCCGATACGCGAGTCGGGCAAACTGGAAAACAGCGCGCCGGTTTCGATCGCCGGGCCTCTGGTGACCATTCATAAAGATGAAGGCCTCATTGCGGCAAAAAGGCATATCCATATGCATACTTCGGATGCCTTGCAATTTGGTTTCCAGGACGGACAAATCGTATCTGTAGAAGTACCCGGAAAGAGACCGGTCTGCCTGCATGATACGGTCATACGCGCAGGGGATCAATATGCATTGGCCATGCATATCGATATCGATGAGGCGAACGCGGCGGGATTTCCGTTAAATAACGAAGATGTCTTTGGAACGGTCATAGCAGGGAACAATGAATAGTGATCAGATACACATGATACAAGTAATGACTTTCAGTATTAGGAAGCGAAAAAGCGGTATACAGCATATTTGTACTGCCCCCAAAATGGCATTTGCTTCTGATGAGAAAGACCTCCCCCAGCCTCCTTCGTCGGCAGGAGGTAATACGGCAATCATCAGTTGTTTTGTGGCAATAAAAAAGCGCCCACTGCGGAACATTCCGTGCTGAGCACTTTTGTTTTAGGTTTAGTTGAAGCACCTGCTATTCCGCTTCTGGGATCCATACGCGCATTTCATTCAATCCCCGGTTTGCCCAGGCGTAGCAGGGGATCAGCTTAAGCATGCAGGGCATAACTTCAGGCCTTTTGAACGAATAGAGCGAACCGCCTTTTTTCCGTTCTGTATCCATCAACATGGATTTCCACGATGGTGTTGACCGAAAAAATTAATTGTTTACATATAAATATGTTTATGTTATACTTAATTTAATGAAAATGTAAATATTACCAATATCACCTATAAATCGGTGCAAATGCATGATTTTCCAGACAGTCCAATGAAGAGTAAGGAGAATAGGCCATGAAAAAGAGAATCGCGTTGATGCTTGCAATTTCATTCATTTTTGCATGCATGCTTTACCCTGCATACGCCTGCACCGTCTTCAATGCGGCGGGGAACCAGATGCTGCTTGTAGGTAACAATGAAGAGCACGAAGACCCTAACGGCGAAGTCAGGTTCGAACCATCATCCGAAGGGAAATACGGCACGATTACCTTTGCATTCGGCCCGTTTACCCAGGGTGGAATGAATGAGCAAGGGCTTTTTTACGATTGCTGGGCGCCCAATAACTTTAAAGCATCGCCTTGGATTCCCGGACAGCTGCTGCTAACTGGTGAGTTGCCGGACAGACAGCCCACATTGGAAGAAATAACGGAACTCTATACGAAGTACGACACCACAAGCAAAAAAATGCTGGAATCATGCGCCACGGTAGAAGAGGCGGTTCTCTTCTATCAGAAATACTATGAGGCTATCTTTGGTTATGCCTATATGATGGTTGTAGACAAGACCGGCGCTTCGGCAACTTTCACCTGGGATTGGGATCAGAACAAAATGCTTATTGAGCGCAAGTCCGGCAGCTTCCAGGTGATGGGCATAGGCAGAGACTATATCTATCCACGTCTGAAGGCAGACAACTATGTGGTTTCTGTGGACAGTTTCAGAGAGCTGCTTAAAAACACGTCGCTTGATTTTACCGCCTACTCCAATATCTGTGACCTGAAAAAAGGCGAGGTCTATGTATATAACCATCACGACTTTGATAATGTTATGCAGTTCAACCTGGAAGAGGAGCTTGCCAAAGGGAGCCATTCATTTTACCTGAAAGACCTGTTTGTCAAACCATAGCTAATGAATGGGGCTTAAGACGAAGGAGGCTGGGGAGGTTTGATATCAAGATAATCATCAGTTGTTTTGTGGCAATAACAAAAGCGCTCGCGGCGGAACGTTCCGTGCTGAGCGCTTTTGTTTTAGGTTTAGTTGAAGCACCTGTTATTCCGCTTCCGGGATCCATACGCGCATTTCATTCAATCCCCGGTTTGCCCAGGCGTAATAGGGGATCAGCTTAAGCACGCAGGGTGTAACTTCAGGCCGTTTGAACGAATAGAGCGAACCGCTTTTTTCCGTTCTGTATCCATCAGCATGGATTTCCACGATGGCGCCCAGTTTGTCTGATTGTATGGTTTCCACGTCGCCGTCCTTTTTGACCGACAGCGACAGCACATCGCCGCCGTTGTCAACACCCTCCAAACAGTAGACCAGCGGACCCCTTTGGAAGGCCACCCTGCCGCTGTCCGCGCTGACACTTAAGGAAGCAAAGATCCGCTTGACTTCCATATCAAAGATGACTTCAAGGGTATCGCCCTTTAAAAACGCGCCCTTCACATAGGCGTAGCCGTCTTTGTTTTCGCACGCAATCTTTGCGCCGTTCTTCACATAGGCGCAGCCGTCTTTGTTTTCGTACGCTATCTTTGCGCCGTTAAGCGTTATTGTTGTATTGCCGCTCCAGCCGGGAAGGCGGATGGCAAGCGCGGTTTGCATTTTCTCCCCATCCGGCTCGAACCTGTACGTGACCCGGTTTCCGTAAGGGTATTCGGTCTCCACAACAATTTTGCCGCCCAATGTATCGCTTACGTCCAGCGTGCCGGAGATGAACAAATGGGAATAGAGGGTATCGCCCTCCTGGCCCCAGGCATACCTGCCCAGGGAGGTAAGCAGCCGTGCCACATTCGGCGGGCAGCAGGCGCAGGAGAACCACTTGGGACGGGTGGGCAGCGCGTGATGGTGCGTGACCGCCTCCCCTGAAATGCCGGGGACCGCCTCCAACGGGTTGACATAAAAGAACCTGGTGCCGTTAAGCTCCATGCCGGCCAGAACGCAGTTGTACAGCGCCCGCTCCATTACGTCGGCGTACCCGCCGTTCTTCTCCATATCCAGCATCTTTCGCGCAAAGAAGATCAGCGCAATGGAAGCGCATGTTTCGGCGTACGCGGTGTCGTTGGGCAGGTGATAGTCCACGGTGAATTTCTCGCCCTCATAGGCCGAGCCGATGCCGCCGGTTACATACATCCTGCAATTTACGATATTTTCCCATAGCGTTTTGCAGGCCTGTTTCAGGCTTTCGTCATGTGATTCCGCGGCGGCGTCCGCCATGCCGGTGTACAGGTAAGCGGCGCGTACGGCGTGGCCCACGGCCTTTTTCTGCTCGCGGACAGGCGCGTGGCATTGAAAGTATGCCATGTCACGGTTTTTGCCGCCCCATACGGACCAGGGGTAGCGTTCCCTTTCATGAATGAAGAAATTGCTGTCCACGCCCCGGACATTGATGAAGTGCTCCGCGAGCTCTTTGTATTTTACGTTGCCCGTGCACCTGAACATACGCATCAGCGCAAGCTCCACCTCGGGATGGCCGGGGTACCCTTCGGCCATATCCGTAACGAAGCGCTTGTAAATGTGGTCCGCCATTTTGCACATCACGTTCAAAAGCTTTGTTTTGCCCGTGCACTCATAATAGGCGACTGCGGCTTCCATCATGTGCCCGGCGCAGTAAAGCTCGTGCGCTTCCTGCAGGTTCGTCCAGCGCCGGTCGGGCTCCTTAACTGTAAAATAGGTGTTCAGGTAGCCGTCTTTTTGCTGCGCGCTTTCGATCAAGTCAATCACATCGTCGCAGCGCTTTTGAAGCTCTGGATCTGGATGGCGGTACAGCGAATAGGCCGCCGCCTCCAGCCATTTTGCCACATCGCTGTCCTGAAAGACCATGCCGTAAAATTCTTCGCCGCAACAGCCTGTTTTCAGCATTTCGGCCGCCGCCCTGAAATTCTCTATGGCGTGGCTCTTTTCGGCGCCTTCGATCTCGTCATTCAGTACCTTTTCCTGATAGGGGATCACCACATCGGAAACCAGCTTTTCATAGCGGCCCATAAAACCGCCGGAAACCGTAAAGCGCTTGAGCATGTCGGTCATGAATCATTCCTCCAATATGAGTGCGTTTCGCCCATTCTATTCGGGATGGAGAATAGGTGCTTTTTGAAGAATTCCAGATGAACGAAGTATACCATGGTTAAAAGAAAAATACATGGAGCATGTTCGCAACTCCATGTATTATTTTCCGAAATGGATGGCACGCATAGCAGCGCCGGCCTGGCCAAGTGCCGGGGTGGCACATTTCTATTTAACTAAGGAATTGTTATGCAGTATCTTTTTCTTCAATGAACCATCTATTCTGTACGCAAAAAAGAAACCTCTCTCTTCCACGGATCCGGATAACATACATCGTACCCGAACCGCCATGCTTGCGGCTGTTTCCGGGGCGGACATCCGAAATATGGTCGATGGTGAAGGGTGTGCCATCGGTCCAGTAAAGAGTAGTTGGCACGATTGTGCCGTCAGGTTTAAATGTTGCATCCACACGTAAGTAAATTGGGGCGGACGGTGCTGCCACAGAAATTTCTCCTTTCGATACTTATATAGGAAGTTCCCCTTTTTTGAAACTGAGGCCATGTTTCGCCATGTAGGCAAGTTTCTGGTACAGTTTAGGGTCCAGATAAAAGGATGGTACAGCGGTAGATTCCTCCGCTGCCTGCCGGGCAAATTCGTCCAGGTATACTGCAACGGTTTCATAGACATCCCCTGCTGTGTACTGGGCAGCAGCGGCCTGCTCAATGGGTGCCCCGGAGGTGAGCAGTTGATGAAGCTGCAGCGCATCAAACATGTTCCAATTGTCAGCCATACGCTGCTGAACGCGCGGGGTGAGGCGTGATAAGCGGTCAATGCATACATCCTGCAGGTCCATGGGAATGCCTCCTTACTTGGAATTAAAGTAGCTGACAGGGTGAATCAGGTGTTCCTCCTTTGGGTTTACCTTCGCAAAAAGCGGGTCTGCAAGCACGACAGCACGCTGAATGATCTGGTGACCCCAACGCCGGCGGATGTCGTCAATGGATCGGGCAAGAGACAATTCTTTCTCACGACGGAGCGCATTTCCAAATAAATCTGTTTGTTCCGGGGCGCTATCGGGCACCAGGGAACTGCAGTGTACACCCATACTGCGCAATGGAAGCCTGCCGGTATATCGTCTGCAGAACAAATCAATAGCGGTCTTGGCGATCTCACCTGATAAGGCGGTTGCATGGTCGATAGTGCGCTGGCATCCAGCCCAATTGAGTGTGGTATCCCGCACTCCGATGCTGATGCAGCGTGCCTTAAGGCCATTATCACGCAGGCGGGCAGCTACGGACTCTGAGATCATATAAATGGCAGAGGCAGCTTCCTCCTTGGTTGTGACATCGTGGGGCAATGTGGCGCTGTTACCGATGGACTTGATGGCGTCACATTCCTCTACGGGTGTTTGATCTTCACCGCGGGCAAAATCCAAGAGTGTAAGGCCGTTCTTTCCCATGATCTGCTTCATCAGCTCAGGCGATGCATTTGCCAGGTCGCCTATTGTCTCGATGCCATAATAGGCGAGCTTCGGGGAATTTTTATTGCCGACATATAACAGATCAGATGTAGGTAAAGGCCAAATAAGTTCACGATAATTTTCGCGGCTAATGACTGTAGTGGCATCTGGCTTCTTCAGGTCGGAGCCCAGCTTAGCGAATATCTTGTTGAACGACACTCCCACCGATATGGTGATCCCCAACTCATCCCAAACGCGGCGGCGAAGCTGGGTGGCCAAATGCTCACCGTCTTTTAGGGTGACGCCGGGATTCGAAATATCAACCCAGGATTCGTCCAGACCAAAGCTTTGTACAAGAGGCGTATACTCCCGATAGATGCCAGTCATGTGCCGGGAAAAGCGCATGTATTCAGGGTAGTCTGGCGGCTGTATAACCAACCGGGGGCAGAGTTTGCGTGCATCGCCATTGGTCATGCCTGTTTTGATGCCCAGTTTCTTTGCCTCCCGGGTGGCTGCAAGAACAATTCCGTGACGTTCCTCTTGCCGGCCGCACACGGCCAAAGGCAGCCCGCGGTAAATCGGAAAATCCGAACAGCAGACAGACGCATAAAAAGAGTTTGCGTCACAGTGCAGGACAACGCGCTCCATACTATCGCCTCATCCTTATTATATGAGAACTGACGTTCCCTTATGCAGATGATAACATTTTGCGGGACTGAAATGCAATGAGAACATTTGGATGCACACATTGTGGCATACATTGTTAAATAAAGGAATTATCTATATAGAGGAGGGAGGAGATATGGGGTTTGACAAAGAGAATGTTATAACCGCGAAGAAGCTGCAAGATGGAGAGGTGTGTTTCGTTCAAGGGTTCGGTCAATCCATGACTCCGATCATAAAATCTGCGCAAATCTGCGAGGTTACACCCGTTAAAGAGGATACGGTTCTGGAAAAAGATGATGTTGTTTTTGTGAAGGTAAACGGACACTTTTATCTTCACAAGATATCAGCAATAAAGAATGATCAATATCAGATCAGCAATAATCACGGGCATGTAAATGGGTGGACGAATCGGAGAAACATTTATGGCAAGGTAACACAAATCCGGTGAAAGCCTTATTTTAGTTGATTATGAGATGCCATCACCATGTCGAGGGATTGGATCTATGCAGCACAATTACAAAAAGTGCCTGCATATACCCCTCTCGGCCATCCGCTAGCACCCTGAAAAAACCGTCGTTCCGCCAGTCTGAATACTCAATCAATTCCAGCCCCGACGAGATATCTTCTTCCGGGGCATTGACCGCTTCCAGAATTTCGACCTGGGTGGTGGAAAAGTATTGGCCCAGTACTTCTGTGTTAAGGGACGGGGCAGAGTAGAGCGGCAGCCTATGCATCCCTTCGGGCAATACCAAAACGCCATAATTGCGGGAGCCTGTTGTATTGATTCCCTGTCCGGCGCGTTGATCAGGTTGCATAAACCCTTGAAATGTACGGCCAGACCAGTAATCATAAGGAATCTGCACAAAATACCAGCTGCCCGCGATTCCCAAGATTGTAACATCAACGGTATCAATATCGCCAAGCTTTAAGGCACGTACATCCGGGAAACTGTATAACGCTACAGTCTCTCCTGTAAGAGAGATGCGGTAATAGGAAATGCCGGTCAGTACTGGCTTGCCCTTTTCGCCGTCCAGTTGCAAAAGCGCCTTGTCGATGTATCCCTCATGATCAACGGTTCGAACGCGGCAAAACGATGTTTCTGTGGAAAGAATCTGCACCACGGTACCGCAGTGATAAACGGCTATCGGGGTGGTGTTCTTATCAGGAGCGGGGAGAAGCGGCACCATGGAGTTGTCTTCCGCCGGATTCACCAAAGCATAGCTGAAAGGAAAGGCGGAAGCGTAATAATCCGGGCGTTCACATGTAAAATCTGCCGGAAATCCCTTGGAGAGGCTATCCGATTGAACCTGCTCCTCAGGCAGATAACCCCAAATGTAGTTATCATCGTAATTGGTTACAACCAATGCAAAGCCGTCCATTTTCCCAAGCAGCGTATACTCCGCGCCAGGCAAAACAGAAGCTTGCGGCGCAGCAGACGGGCTGGGTGCCGATAGCAATGTTACCATTGCATCGGCAGCGGCAGGGACAGCCGCCTTGGGCAAAAGGTTATAAAAGGTGTCCAGTGGCTGCCAAAGCATTGTCAAGACATCGGCTTTGGCAATATAGCCATGAGGATGCTGCTCTTCTTCTTCGTGGAAAAAGGTTTCCGGTAATTCATCAAGACCTGGAATACCATCAATTCGTACCGCAAAGAAACAGTTCTCCTCGGACAGAATGTCAAAGCCCACACCCGTATAGAAGTTGCACAAAACCTTCGCGTTTGGGTCGGGATGTTGACGAAGCGGCGCGAGACTGTATAAATCTGATGTGTTGACAAAACAAACTTCAGGATTACATGCCAAGGCCGGGTACGATGATACCAAAATCATGGTCAGCGTTAACTGGATGATAAGGAATAAGCGCTTCATTCATTCACCCGGTTTCATTTTTTTCCTTATTGATCCAAACGGTTTGGGTGTGGAAATTTATCCCTGATATTTCAAATAAAAACGAAAGCAGAAATAGGTATCATAAATTGAAAACAAGAAATTACCGAAGGGGAGAATTTTCGAATATGGAGAAGGAATGATAGGACCGCTTGCGCTCATGTGGCTAAAACGATACAATGGTTTTATATTGATTATGCCCGTTCACAAAAGGAGGCCGCCAACCCTTGAAAACGATTGATATCCGCGCTGCGGAGTATGTACGTT
>JAEZJP010000104.1 GCA_023415715.1 Bacillota bacterium | reverse complement strand
CGTTCGCAGGCTTTACCTACTACCGGGAGATATTTTCAAATCAGTCCTTCCTGAAGGCTGTAACCAATACGGGAAGGTTTATTGCGCTGTGCGTGCCAATACTCATCGTTCTTTCCCTGGCGCTGGCGCTGCTGTTGTTTCGGCGTACCTATGGACGGGGAGCGCTGCGTGCATCCTTTTTGCTGCCTATGGCCATCCCCGTTGCCTCCGTTGCGCTCTTGTGGCAGATCCTGTTTCACCGCAGCGGCCTGATCAACCACGGGCTTGCTTTAATGGGATATTCCCCCATTGACTGGATGAAAACAGATTGGGCCTTGTTCTGCCTGATCCTAAGCTATGTCTGGAAGAACTTAGGGTATACCGTTGTATTGCTCCTGGCGGGCTTAAGCAATATCAATCCTTCGCTGTACGAGGCCGCATCAGTGGACGGAGCGGGAAAAATGCGCCAGTTCACAGCCATCACCGTGCCATGTTTGAAGCCTGCGCTGTTCACGGTAACGGTGCTTTCCCTGCTCAACTCCTTCAAAGCATACCGCGAAGCATACCTGGTTGCAGGAAATTATCCTCAGAACAGCATTTACCTCATCCAGCACACGCTGAACAACTGGTTTACATCCATGGAAATTGAAAAGCTTTCAGCGGCCGCCATTATATCCGCCCTTGTCATCCTGTGTCTGGTGGCATTGCTCAACTGGACATGGTCGATGGACGTATCGGCGGAGTGAGGATGAAGCCATGAAAGTACTGAGACTTACTGTACGATCCGCATTTTTATGGATCATCGCCCTGATAGTTCTTATGCCGCTTGCGCTGACACTAGGCGGCTCGCTGATGGGCAGCGCCGAGCTGATGGAACACATCCGCCCAGTAATCAGCAATACCTCCGGTTTTGCGGAGGCAACGCTGCTGCCCGGCATACCCACCCTTGAACAGTACGTAATGCTGCTACTCGACACTCCCAAGTTCCTGACCATGTTCTGGAACTCCATGAGCCTTGTACTCCCCATCGTGCTGGGGCAGGTCATTGTCGGCACGCTGGCCGCCTGGGGCTTTGCCCACTTCCGTTTTCCCCTTCGGAACGGATTTTTTCTGGGATATATCGCGCTGATGATGATGCCCTTTCAGGTCACCCTGGTGCCGTCGTTTTTGACCCTTGACCGCTTGGGCCTGATAGACACCCCCTGGGCGGTCATCCTTCCCGGCGTCTTTCATACATTTTCCGTATTTCTGCTGCGCCAATTTTTCACATCCATACCCGAATCCCTTCTGGAATCGGCGCGCATAGACGGTGCGGGAGAGCTTAGGGTCTTTGCGTCCATCGCCATTCCGCTGGGAAGCACGGGCATTGCGTCGCTATTCATACTAAGCTTTCTGGACAACTGGAATCTGATTGAGCAGCCCATGACGTTTTTGCGCACCCAGGACCGCTGGCCCTTGTCCCTTTACCTGACCCGGATCGGGGAAAGCAATGTAGAGGTAGCCATGGCCGCTTCAGTCATCGCGCTGCTGCCCACGCTCCTTCTGTTCTTCTATTGTGAGTCCTACCTGGTCAAAGGCATTCAAATGTCCGGGCTGAAGGAATAGTCAAAATTCGATCATGCGAGGAAGATTATCATGCAGACAACAACCATTCCGCAAAATCCCTTATCAAAATCATCCTCCACCCGTGCAAAAGCCGGAAAAGCGCTGCTGGTTTTCCTTGCGCTGATGGCTGCGCTGACCATTGCAGGAAACACGCTTCAGGAAATGGTCGTTCCCGTGGTATCCCCCATTACTCCCCAGCGGGGCGCTTTGGAAAAGCAGATTTATGCGGATGGAACGCTTGAAACGTTAGCTCAGGTGCCCATCGTCGTAACCGACGCGGCCAGGGTTCTGGAAATCCTCGTGGCATCCGGCGCCACGGTGCAAAAGGACCAGCCGCTTCTTTCACTTGACTATACGGATGTCCTGAAGGAAAACTACATAGCTCTTATGGACGCGCTTCACACCGTATCGGAGAAGCGGCAGGATTATTATTGGGCAGAAGCTTCCGTCAGCGAAAATTCCCTGGACGATTTGACTGAAAAACGGGAGGATTGGCTTACAGCGGAGGCCGCGCAAATGCAGGCGAAAGCGGCTAACGATGAGGCGCAGGCCGCACTTGAGACTGCTTTAGAGCAGGAAATCAGCGCAAAGAGCGCGCTGGAAACTGCCCAAGCATCCGGCGATTCAAGCTCAGTTGAGATGGCGCAGACCGCTTACGATGCGGCCAAAAAGGCAAGCAAAGACGCCCAATCCCTCGCAAAAAAGACTAAGGATGATTTAAGCGACGCGCAGGATGAGTTGGACGACGCCAAAAAGGATCTGGAAAAAATGACAAGGACCCGCGAATACATGACGACGGGCAAGGCACTAATCAGCGCGCAGGAAGATTTGGATCAAAAGTGGCGGGCTTATTTTGACGCAAGCGCAAAGCTTCAAAACGGACAAACGCTTTCCCCGGAAGAGGAAGAAAAGCTTATGGAGGATGCCCTTCGTGCCATCGACTTTGGCGGGACAGCAACCGACTTGATCCCCTTTGACGAAAACGCGGACCATACGGTTTTGGTGTACGCACCGGTGGACGGCGACATCCTCACCATCGACGCAACTGCCGGATCGGTTGTGTCCACAAGCGCGCCGGTCATTAAGATGAACGATCGTTCCAAAGGACTTTCGCTGACAGTGCAGATAGACGAAGACTCTGTCGGTGATATGACTGTGGGCGATTCCGCTGATATCACAGTGGGCGACGATGTGCAATCCTGTCCCATCACCTCCATTGCCGCCTCCAGCGAAGGGCAGGGCATGTTTGACGTTACCTTTTCCATCCCCGACAGTTTCGGGGTGGTGGGCCAGCAATCATCCATGAAGTTCAGCAAACGGACACAGCAGTACGACATACTGATCCCCTTAAGCGCGCTTAGGCAGGACAACGATGGTTACTTCGTATACGTGGTGGACCAGCAGGAAGGCTCATTAGGCTCGCAGATAAGTGTGCGGCGGGTGGATGTTTTCGTACTGGATCAGGACAGTACCCGGGCAGCGCTGCAGGGCGGGGTCTCCCAGCGTGATCTGATTGTAGCGCGCAGCGACAGGGATATTCAGGATGGCGACCGCGTGCGTCTGGAGGAGGAGTAATACGTGCAATGGCTGAAACGAGAGCTTATCCACGGAGTTTTGCTGCTCCTCACCGGCTTGCTCTGCTGGTACGGCGCATTGGGCGTATGGGCACTTCACGTAAGGCAATGGAACGATGACCGGGTCAGTTATCGGGAACCCGGCAGCATGCTGGATTTCGGAGCGCTAAAGGAACTGCGCAGGCAAATAAAGCTTAACGGAGAAGGAGAAGTCACAGGCTGGGGCCAGTCGCTATCTGAACAAATCATGGCCTACGCCACCTCGGATACTACGATGGTGGATGTGATCTGGCTGGACGGCAGCGCATCGCTGATATGGGACTTGCCTCTGAAAAACGGCCAGTATCCCGGTAAAATGGATACAGTCGGCTGCGCTATTGATCAAGAAACGGCCTTGAAGCTGTTCGGCACTCTGGACATCATTGGCAAAGAAGTCGAAATTTCCGGGGAACGGATGACTGTCCGCGGTGTCTTCAGTTTGCCGGAGGGTGTTTCTTCCATCCCCTCCGACCCCGGGAGAGGCATGGCCTTATGCCCGGCAGCCTTGGCAAATGAGGATATACATATGACCGCGCTGGAGTTCATCGCACGGCCCGGTCCCGGCAAAACGGCAAAGGAGCAGGTGGAAAATTGGATGCAATCTGCCGCCATGAGCACAGGCGGCAGCATAGACGACCACCAGGATACACATCAATTGCTGGCACTCTTTACATCCCTTCCGGGCTATCTGCTCATGGTTCTGTCGCTTATAGAACTGTATTTGATGTTTATAGATCTTACAAAAGCCGCATGGCTTAAGTTATCCGATTTAAAAAGCGACAGAACCGCTTCCCGCCGGCAGTTTGTACGCACAGCAGTCTTCTGGTTCGTGCCTGCGCTTATGCTTATCGCCGTTGGCGCAGGTATCGTCCGTTTGCCGGCTTTCGGCAGCAGCATTCCCACCTCATTCCTGCCTACCCGCTGGTCCGACTTTTCGTTCTGGCCCGGGAAAGCGGAGGAACTTCTACAACTTATGGTTAATGGGCGCCTTTCCCCAGCTCTTAGGCCGGACCTGGCGGAACACGGGATAATAACGGCCGGCATCATCTTAAGCCTTGTTTCCCTTCCGCTTATGTGTCTGGCACGCCGGGCCATGAAGCGGGGAATTGCATACACCGGCATAACGGCCGCATCCGCCTGTGCGGGAGTGCTCATCATAGCTGCGCCGTTTTCCCTATGGATTGTTAAGCGTTTGGGTTGGATACCAACGACTTTGCCCGGCATAGCATATTTGCCCATTGTTTTCTTTGCGGCATTTACAATTCTTAGATGTTTACGGCAATCCGGGAAGGCATTTGCATGGCTCTTTCAAGCTAATACAGGAGGGATGCATATGTAAACAGCGCCCTCCTCTCAACTTCAAATCAGCAAAATCAATTTCAACTACGGAAAGGGGATAAATATGAAAACAAGGAAAAGAATCTTCGCGCTTGTCCTGACCCTTACGCTGGCTGCCACACTTTTGCCGGCCGCTGCCCTTGGCGAAAGCGCACCGCAGGGAACGTACGTAGAAACCCCGATGGATATTCCGGATGGGTATACCGCCCTCACTTCCATCGCCGTAAAACCCGACGGTACATTGGCAGCAGCCGCACAGAAGAGCGATACGGGCGCGTGGGTGCTGCTTCATTGGACCGACATAGGCACACCTCCCGAGGCAACGCCGCTTGACTATACGGGCGGAGGCATCAGCCAAATCGACTTTGCACAGGACGGCAGCCTGCTGGTCCTTTCCAATGATATGATGCTGCCGGATAGGCCGCCGGAGGATCAAGGCGACGGCCCGCAGCCGGAAGGGAATGATATTCAGGTGCAGGGCGACGGCCCGCAAGTGCAGGGCGAAGGCCCTCAGCTAAACAGCGACGGCCCGCAGGTGCAGGGCGGCGGCGACCTGCCGGTTCAGGGCGACACTCAAACGAAGGAAGATGGCGGGAAGGCTGACTTCCGCTCCATAGACGATATGAGCTTTACTGCCACCTGGTTTAACGCGGACGGCACTTTAAGCGGCAGTTTCCAAATCAAAGGCATGATAGAGGATGCCGCGGCGCTGAATAACAAGCAAACTGCCGTACTCGAAAGGCGGATCAGCATCACCGTCTATGACGAGAAAGGAAACAGCGTCAATCAGATTGCCGCACCCGACGTCGACAGCATTGCTGTTTCCGGGGAAACATTGGTTGCTATGTCACGGGAAAAGCTGACACAATATGACGCTCAAAGCGGTGAAAAGCTGAACACGGCAGATATAAATACCAATTCTGCCGCCCAGGTTGCCGCCGGGCCCGACGGCGCTGCCTACATCATGGACAACAACGGGCTGTATACTGTGAAACCTACGGACAGCCAACCGACAAGGCTCATGGATCCCCTCGGCACCCTCATCGGCGATCCAAGCAACGGCTTAACAGGTATAGCCGTCATGAAGGATGGCACAGTTGTCGCGCTGATCATGGGTGGTGGAAGTCTTGGCGGCGGTAAGAGCGTGCAAATCGGAGGCAAGGTATTAAGTTCGCTGGTAGCCTACCGCTATACGGATACCGCCAACTTGACAGCGAAGCAGGATTTCACCATCACATCGCTGTATGACTCCGCTAAGTTGCGCAAAGTGGCAAACGATTTTCAGCGGCTTCACCCGGAACTGAGCGTGAAGCTGCAGACACAGTTGGCGAAAAATGACGAATCCCCGGTGGAGGACCGCATCCGCACCCTGAATACCGACCTGTTGGCGGGCAAAGGCGGCGACGTGCTGATTCTGGACGGGCTCCCCGTAGAGAAGTACGCACAAAGGGGCATCCTTAAGGATCTGACAGGCCTGCTAAAGGACATCGTATTCCTGCCAGGCATCCGGGATGGAAGCACTGCCGCGGACGGAAAGCTGTATGCAATGCCCGCACAGTTCTCTGTTGGGCTTATGTGGGGAAACGCGAGTACCACAAATGCAATTAAAACCCTTCAGGACCTGCCTTCCTTGCCCATAGCGCCAGGCCAGACACTTTTGCATCCGCGCACCTATGAGGAGTGGCTGCGCATGTTCTACCCCGCCAGTGAATCGCAGTTCCGAAACGAAAGCGGGCAGCTGCAGTTTGACAGCCCAGCATTTGAGTCCTTCCTGGAAACATTGTACCAGCTTTATATAAATCAGGGTGACGTGCCTGAAGAAAGATTAGGGCCTGGCAAAGGCGGCATGGTACCGGACGAAATCTTCGCCATGGTCAACGGTTCGACGGTGCTGTTTCCCTCTTTGTTCTTAAGCCTGATGGAAATGAATATCGCCTACACCATTTCCGGCGGGGAGGAAAGCGGGTTTTTGCCGGTGCCTTCCTTAAACGGCACGGGATATGGCTACACACCTTCGCTGATGGCCGGCATCAACGCCAATTCCAAGAACCAGGCGCTGGCGGAAGAATTTGTGCTGTCACTTTACTCCCCCGACATCCAGGAACTGGATCAGATGGAGGGGTTGCCCACGGTAGCTGCTTCCCTGGACAAACAGTTTGCGGATGCGCTCACACGCAGCCAGGGCGGCAAAAAAATGATGATGGCGTTCTCAATAGACGGCTCGAACCCCATAAATCTCAAGCAGCCCGATGAAGCGGTATTGAACACGCTGCGCACGCTTTGCGATACGCTTAACGTACCGGTCCGCGCCGATGAAACGCTCCTTGGTTTCATCATAGAGGAAACGGAAGCTTTCTTCGCCGGAAGCATTACCGCGCAGGAGGCGGCGCAGGCGGTCCAGCAGCGGGCCTGGGCTTATTTGAACGAATAGCCCATTTAGAAGAACCAAATTCAATCAAGGAAAGGGGATCCAATATGAAAACACGGCAAAGAATCTTTGCGCTTCTCCTAACCCTGGCGCTGGCGGCCACACTTTTACCGGCCGCTTCCCTTGGCGAAAGCGCGCCGCAGGGAACGTATGCAGAAACCCCGGTGGCTGTACCGGAAGGATATACTTCCCTCACTTCCATCGTCGCAAAACCCGACGGTTCACTGGCAGCTGCCGCACAGAAAACTGAATCAAATGCATGGGTGCTGCTTCATTGGACTGACATCGGCACACCCCCCGAGATAGCGCCGCTTGACTATACGGGCAGAGGCATCATTTACATCGACTTTGCTCCGGACGGCAGCCTGCTTGTCATTTCCGTTGATATGGAGCCGCAGGAAGATCAAGGCAGCGGTCCGAAGTCAAACGGTACACAGGTGCAGGGCGGCAGTGATCTGCAGGCACAGGGCAGCGCTCAACCGCAGGAAGCCGGCGGCAAGGCCAATATCCGCAACCCGGAGGATATAAGCTTTACAGCCACCTGGCTTAACGCGGACGGCACTTTAAGCGGCAGTTTTCAAATCAATGGCATGATAGAGGATGCCGCCGCGCTGAATAACAAGCAAACAGCAATACTCGAAAGGCGAACCAGCGTCACCATCTATGACGAAAAAGGAAACAGCGTCAAACAGATAGCAACACCCGACGCCGACAGCTTTACAGTTTTAGGGGAAACATTGATTGCAATGTCAAGGGATAAGCTGACACAATACGATATCAATAGCGGAGAAAAGCGCAATGCAGCGGATATCAGCACCGATTCTGACGCCCGGTTCGCCATTGGGCCTGATGGCGCTGCCTACATCATGGACAGAACCGGGCTGTATGCGGTGAAACCGGGGGAAAGCCAGCCTTCAAAGCTTATGGAAGCCCTCGGCACCCTATTTGGCGATCCCGGCAACGGTTTACCGGGTATTGCCGTCATGAAGGATGGCACCGTTGTCGCTCTTATTATGGAAGGCGCCAATGGCATGAGTGGCGGGAAAAGCGTGCGCATCGGAGGCATGGAAAGCTATACGCTGGCCGCGTACCGCTATACTGACGCAGCCAATTTAAGCGCCAAGCAGGATTTCACCATCACATCACTGTATGATTCCGCTAAGCTTCGCAAGGCGGCCGGCGATTTTCAAAGGCAGCACCCGGAACTGAGCGTGAAGCTACAGACGCAGCTTGCGCAAGACGATAAATCCCCAAAGGAGGACCGCATCCGTACCTTGAACACCGACCTGTTGGCGGGTAAGGGCGGCGATGTGCTGATTCTGGATGGGCTTCCCGTGGAAAAGTACGCGCAGAGAGGCATTTTGAAGGATTTGACCGACCTGCTGAAGGATGTTGCATTCCTGCCTGGCATCCGTGAGGGGAGTACCGCCGCGGATGGAAAGCTGTACGCCATGCCCGCACAGTTCTCCGCTACACTTCTGTGGGGAAACGCGAATACCATAAATGCCATTACAACCCTTCAGGATTTGCCTTCCCTGCCCTTGGCATCCGGCCAGACCCTTTTGCATCCGCGTACCTACGAGGAGTGGCTGCGCATGTTCTACCCCGCCAGCGAATCGCAGTTCCGAAACGAAAGCGGACAACTTCAGTTTGACAGTCCTGCTTTTGAGTCTTTCCTGGAAACCTTGTACCAGCTTTATATAAATCAGGGTGACGTACCTACGGAAACATTACCGCGTGGCAAAGGCGGCATGATACCGGAGGAAATGATCGCCATGCTCAACGGTTCGTCGGCACTGCTTCCCGCTTCATTCTTAAGCCTGATGCAGCTAGATATCGCCTACACCATATCAGGTGGGGAAGAAAGCGGTTTTACCACGATACCTTCCTTAAGTGGCGATGGGTATGGCTATACACCCTCGCTGATTGCAGGCATCAATGCCCAGTCCCCGAATCAGGCGCTGGCAGAAGAATTCGTGCTGCTTCTGTACTCCCCCGACGTCCAGGTATTGGATCAGGTGGAGGGATTGCCCACTGTCGCCGCATCGCTGGATCAACAGTTTGCAGACGCGCTCGCCCGCAACCAGGGCGGCAAGAAAATGGTGGCGATGTTTGCTCTGCCTGGTATGAATCCTATTGAGGTCAATCAACCCGATGAAACAACATGTCAAAATCTACGCGCGCTTTGCGATACGCTTAACATACCAATCCGTGCCGATGAAACGCTGCTAGGCTTCATCACAGAGGAAACGGAAGCGTTCTTTGCAGGAAGCATAACTGCCCAGGATGCGGCGCAGGCGGTCCAGCAACGGGCCTGGGCCTATTTGAACGAGTAGCATTCCCGCAAATTGGATTCCGAAAACAACACGGCCCTGCATCCATCTCTTTCCTGATGGATGCAGGGCGGCATCTATGTTACAATAAGATTGGCTATCGCCATTGCGGAGGTATACCTTGCAGATACTGCTTGTGGAAGACGACAAAAGCCTGTCCATGGCCGTTGTATACCATCTGAAAAAAGAAGGCTTTGAGGTGACTGCCTGCTTGGACGGTACAAGCGGCCTGGAGGCGCTGGAGGCACAGCATTTTGACCTCGTCCTGCTGGACCGGATGCTTCCCGGCCTGGATGGCGTCAGCCTTTTGCAGAAGCTGCGGTTAAACCGTGATGCAACTCCGGTGCTTATGCTTACGGCAATGGACGGTATCGGCGACCGGGTCACGGGGCTGGACGCCGGTGCGGATGACTATCTTGTGAAGCCCTTCGCCATGGCCGAACTGATGGCGCGCATCCGGGCATTGCTCAGGCGTCCGGTGCAGTGGAGCCCGCAGGAAGCGCTGCACGTGGGCGACGTGGTGTTTGACACGGAGCGTGCAATCTTAAAATGCAGTTGCGAGACACTCACCCTGTCCCGCACGGAGGCAAAGCTATTGGGTTTTTTCATGCGCAATCCCAATCAGATTTTGCCAAGGGATGTGCTGCTGGACCGCGTATGGGGCGGCAACATCGTAGAGGACGGGAATCTTGATATCTATATCTGTTTTTTGCGCAAACATCTTGTTACCGTAAAATCCCAGATGAAAATCAAAACCGCCAGGGGAATCGGGTACCAGCTAGTTTCACATATTTAACAGGATTCATCATTGCATGGGAGAGGGTCGTTATGCTCCGTAAACTGGGAAGGCATCTTTCACTGATCAACATGGCCATATCAGGGGCGATCCTTATCATCATGGTGTTAGCCTCGCTTGGAGTTACGGAAAAGATAATGGCATCGCAATATGAAAACGATTTGCGATCCTATGCCACCAAGCTCGTAGACATCCAGCGCAATATCGGATTAGCAGGCACAAAAGAGAGCGTCCTGGCACTGGACAAGTACTTCGCCTATATCGAAGAAAACGGGGATAAGGCAGAATCGCTCACCACCAAGACAATGGACGACGAAGCCATCAAGGGTATCGTTGAACAAGTGCGTGCCGATTTTGCGAAACAAATCAATGATGTGGCCAACGTTCAGAACCAAAAAATGATGGAAAAAAGATTCATTGTTTCATTTAATGGGGAAAAAGAAAGCGGTAAAGATGCAGCCGGCCAGGCATCGCCCCCCATCGTAATCGGCGGCAGCCAAATGATCTATGCCTTCACGATGAAGGATTTCTATTTTAAGAAAATAAATAATGTGTCATACCGTATTGCTGCCTCCGTGGTAGGGTCGGAGGAGCCCAGCAGCATTTTGCTTGTCATGCAGGACCGCACGGAGGAGCTTAAAAGCCGCGACCGCCTTCGCTGGTTATTCACACTCTGCGTGGCAGGCGGGTTGTTTCTAATAGTTCTGGGCAGCCAGTTTTTAAGCTCCAGGGCCATAAAACCCGTGGAGCAGTCCATACGGCAGCAGCAGGCGTTTGTGGCTGCGGCCTCTCATGAGCTTAGAACGCCGGTCGCCGCCCTTCGGGCCAATGCGGAGGTATTGCAGGATGCGCCGCTGGGGGACTTTAAGCCCTTCCTTGGCTCTATTCTGGATGAAAGCGAGCGCATGTCCCGCCTGGTAGCTGACCTCATGCACCTGGCCCGGGCGGACGCTGGCGAACTGCCCGTCAGCCATAACCCCACTGATGCGGCCGAGGCTGCGGACGACGCCGTACGGCTTATATCGCCTCTGGCGCAAAAGAACAACCTGAGCCTTAACAAGGATATTTCCCCCGCCTGGATCACAGGCGATCCGGACCGGTTGCGTCAGATATTGATCGTCCTTCTGGATAATGCTGTGCGGTATACGCCGCAAGGCGGTGAAATCACCGTATCCGTTACAAAAACCGGGCATCATGTGAACATCTGCGTAGCGGATACCGGCATCGGCATAGACGACAATCATAAAGAACGCATCTTTGACAGGTTCTACCGCATTGATTCCGCGCGCTCCCGTGCGTACGGCGGTTCAGGCCTGGGGCTAAGCATTGCCAAGCAGCTTGTGGAAAAAATGCACGGCAGCATACGAGTGACGGACCGCCCCGGAGGGGGGTCCGTCTTTGCGGTTACATTTCCGGCAATCGATAAAATGTGAATATTGTAGGCGAAAGCATTTCATTCGGGCGAACGCAGTTCGCCCCTACAATACATTGTTTTCCGCATGTTGTGTTGCACCATTTGTAGGGGCGAACTGTGTTCGCCCGCCTTTACCGGCCGTCCCTTTTCACCCAGCGGATGGCCAATTGAATCCAGTTCGCATCATCGGGTAGCAGATGACCTTCATTCTGCGCCGTCGTCTCGTCACACAGGGAAAGCCCATGGCCACCTTTTTCATAAATGTGCAGCTCAAAAGGCACCTTTGCCTTCCGCAATGCCATCGCAAACTGAAGCGAATTTTCCACCGGCACAGCATTGTCCTCATGGGTATGCCAAAGGAACGCAGGGACCGTCCCTGCGCCAACGCGCGTTTCCAATGAAAGCTTTCCGGCAAGCTCCTCTGATGCATCCGGCCCCAGCAGGTTGTCCCGTGATCCCTTATGGCCGTATTCTCCAAAGGTAATAACGGGATAGCAAAGAATCATGCCATCCGGCCGCCAATTCTTTTCCTTACCCTTCTTATAGTCAAAAGCCTGCTCAAAAACAACATCATCCCACAGCGTGCCCACGGTAGCGCAAAGATGCCCGCCCGCGGAAAAGCCGGCAATGAATATCCGGTCGGGGTAAATCCCCCAGTTTTCGGCGTTTTCCCGGACGGTTTTAACAGCCGCCGCAAGCTCCAGCGCGGCGCTGGGATAGCGGGAAGGCGCAACGCTGTATTGAAGAACAAACGCGTTTATGCCGGCGGCCAAGAACCGCATAGCCACCGGTTCTGCCTCCCGGTCTGATTTGAAGTGATAGCCTCCACCGGGGCAAATGATCACCGCGGGCCGCATCTTTTGCAGCGGAATATCCTCGCTCCTTTCCAATATGTACGTATATAGCAAGGGCTGATATCCATCCTGAATGGCTCCCGCTTTCTTGTAATCTACTTGAATCTTCCGGCATTCGTGCAGCATTTCAATTCACCTTTCTTAAACGCTTTTTTATGGCATGTCAATTTTCATTATTTTACCACGCTTCCAAACCATCTGCAAACTGAATTCAAGCCTTGTCTTAAGTATAATATATCTAAAAAAAGATTCATTGCAAAAAGGTGAGTTGAACCGGATGGTTGATGTTTGTTTGCCAGGTACCGGCGGCATGATTCCGCTTGTGAACAGGTGGCTTACCTGCTGCTGGATTACGCATCAGGGAAAAGCGCTTTTGATCGATTGCGGCGAAGGCACGCAGATTGCCATGAAGGCTGCTGGAATAAAGGTGAGCCGCCTTGACACATTGCTGATCACGCATTATCACGCAGACCATATCGCGGGGCTTCCCGGGCTTCTTTTAACGCTGGGCAACAGCAACAAAACCTCCCCGCTTTCCATCATCGGCCCTCCCGGGCTTCATGATGTGGTTTCCGGTTTGACTGTGATCGCGCCGGCCCTCCCCTATCCGCTTGAACTATTTGAAATAAGGTCTGATACGCAGACCGAAATACAGACCGGGGATATGCAAATATCCTCCTTGCCTCTTATACACTCCATGCCCTGCCTTGGTTACCGAATCGTCTTTAAAAGAAAGCCCATATTCAGCCCGGAAAAGGCAAGGGCGCTGGACATTCCTCAAAAACTGTATCATATTCTTCATGAAGGGCAAACCGTCGTGCTGGCGGATGGCCGGACAATTGAACCGCACATGGTTCTTGACGGTGAAAGAAGCCCGGTTCGGGTATGCTATATTACCGACACCAGGCCTATGGATGAAATGATCGGTTTTGCACGCGATGCGGATCTGCTCATCAGCGAAGGCATGTACGGCGATGAGTCTTTTCAAACGAAGATGGAAGAAAAGGGGCATATGCTGTTCACCGACAGCGCAAGGCTTGCAAAGGAAGCAAATGTAAAGCATCTTTGGCTCACCCATTACAGCCCTGCCCTTGTGGATCCGGAAGCCTATCTGGAAAATGCCAGGCGCCTCTTTCCTGATACAGTGGCTGCCATAGACGGCATGAGTATCACCCTTGGCCAAAAAAGCCATGCATTTTAGCTTAAGTTGTTGGCACTGATCCCCGCTTCCCTTCAAGCGCCGGGGTGTTGGGACCACCGTGGTCCACGATACAGTTACGCGCAAGCGGGCAAAGCCATTTGACGGCGTTTACGATGATCTTCTGAATTTCCAATTGATAGTAAACTGGATAGGTCTCGTGGCCGTTTTGCAGATAAAAAATTTGACCCTGGCCCCTGCGCCACACGCAGCCGCTTCGAAATACCTCGCCGCCCTCAAACCAGGAAAGGAATATTATCTGGTCGGGATCGGGGATATCAAAGGGCTCGCCGTAGGTTTCATCGCTTAATACCACAAAGGTTTCACCAATTCCCTGGGTAATGGGATGATTTTTGGCAATGTTCCACAGCCGCACCCGTTCGCCGTTTTCCCGCCAGCGCAGCATCCTGGTATCGGTGCCCAGCAGCATTTGAAAAGGTTTGCTGGCGTGGGCGGAATGAAGGGCCAAAAAGCCCATGCCCTGCCATACCCGGGCACATACCCGCCGGGCCACCTCGTCGTTTACCAAATGGTGCATCATGTGGCCCCACCAGATCAGCACATCGGTATCGTCAAGGGCCTCTTGAGTCAGCACCTTTTCGTGGTTTTCAAGTGTGGCCAGGCGGATCAAGCCGATGGCCTCATCTTTTTTCAAAAAAGATTCGAGTACCATATGGATACCCTCAGGATAGATCTTCTTCACATCCGGTTTCGTCTGTTCATGCTGGAACTCGTTATAGATGGTCACGTTGATTTTTCTGTCCATACATCCTGCTCCTAACAATGCAAATCAAGAAACGCCTATAAAGCCACCCATTTTTGAGATTCGAAGGATTCGATTATGGCATCCACCGCCAACTGGTTTATGTAACCGTCCCGGATGGTGGCGGCAAGGCCGTCTTCTTTTCCCAGCAAAAGATCGGCGAAGCTTTGCATCTGGTCGGCGGCAAAACGGTCCGGCACAGGCGCCTTTGAATACATATTCAGATCACCCATGGGCTGGCCGATGCAGATTTCCAATTCATCCGCTCCCGGAGACGCATCCAGCAGATACACAAGCGCGCCCTTTTCCCCGTAGACCTCCAGCCGCTGGTAGTTACCCCGGCCATAAGCTAAGCGGGTAATTTGAAAGCTGGCGGCCACATTCCCCTCCATACGGGCAAGATAATGGCAAAAATCATCTACATCGGATACGCCCATGCCGGTGCCGCCAAAAAGCCTTCGCTGCTTTATGAAGGTATCGGCGTCGGCGACCACCTTTTCGTATTCCAAGCCTAAGACAAATCGCGTAAGATCGAGCGCATGGCAGCCCAGATCCCCAAGCGCACCGGAGCCTGCGCGGGACTTTATATAACGCCAGACCAGGGGAATATCCGCTTCCTTGCGGCCCCAGGACTGGAGGTACTGCATATTTACATGATAAATTTCACCTATTGCGCCGGTCTTAACAAGCTCCCTTGCGTATCTGACCGCCGCCTTGAAGCGGTAGGAAAAGCAGACCATGTTTTTGACGCCCGCCTTTTCCGTGGCGTCAAGGAGCGCTTTCGCCTCCTGCTTATTCATGGTGATCGGCTTCTCCACTGCATAGGGCTTTGAGGCAGATACCGCCTCCATCGCCATAGGAAAGTGGCAGTCATTGGGGGTACAGATATCAACTGCCGCAACCTCAGGGCAATGTATCAGATCCCGGTAATCAAGGAAGCGGTATTTTCCCGGGACTTCATACTTGTCCCCTATCTCCTTCAGCTTCTTTATGTCAGTATCGCAGACGGCCGTAAGATGAAGATCGCGGCTTTTTTGTATACCTGGCAGATGCACACAGGTGGCAATGGTCCCAAGGCCGATGACCCCGACAGAAATGCTCATATGCTCCTCCTGGATAAAACACGCTTTTTAACATAAGGGGCTGTCATGTGGAATGATTCCATTTACATGACAGCCCCTTGCGTGAAGGATTACATTTGAATTATTTCAGTTCAATCGCGCTTTCCAGCTCACTTTGAGCTTGGTCAAGCAGTTCCTGGGCGGTGAGGTTGGTGGTTTCCAAACCAGTCAGCAGGGGGTTGAGAATTTCCACAGCGTAGCTGAACTCCTCCAGGGCGGGCGGGGTGACGGCGTAGTCCATGGAATCCAGAACGGCTTTCTTATTGTTGGGCGGTGTCACTTTGAGGTATTCAGCCATCAGGTTTTCATCCGCGACAACAGGCAGTTCCCACTGGCTGGCAAGGCGCAGCTTCACGATATCGGGATCGGAACCCATGGCGTTGAGGAAGCGGAAGGCAGCCTCCTGTTTGGCAGCGTCGCTTGTGCGGGAGATGCAGCCTACGTTGGCGAAGAAGAACGTTGCCTTTTGCTTTTCGCCGGGTTCCACGCAGATATCCCACTCAAAGCCTGTTGCACGCTGGGCAATGGTGGAGAAATTCCACAGGCCGCAGCGGAGCATGCCCAGCTTGCCTTCGATAAACAGGTCAACGTTGCCGCGGCCTGCAAGCTGTTCCTGGGAGGGCATTACTTTTTGTACGCGTACACGGTCCACCATGTATTGGAGGGCGGCCGCATTTTCAGGGCTGTTCAAGGTGAATTTCTTACCGTCTTCGCTCAGCATACTGCCGCCGAAGGCCTTGATGGTCTTGTAGAACTCCCAGTACTGGATCTCCTGGAACATGCCGTATGTATCCTCGATCCCCAGCGCCTGGATGGCCTGGGCGGCCTTGAGTTCGTCATCCACAGTCCAATTGTCGTTGGGATAGGCGATGCCGGCCTTGTCAAAAAGCGCCTTGTTGTAAACTTCCACGGTGGTGGAATAGCTCATGGGGATGGCGTAGAGCTTTCCGTCCATGCTGCAGGCACTTAACACGCCTTCGCTGTACACACTCTTGTCGGTCTTGGTCGTGTCAAACATGGGGCCCACTTCCTGCACGGCGCCGCGCACGACGAAGGCGAGGAAGTTTTCCATGTTCAGCTCAAAGCAGTCGGGGGCGTTGTTCGCGGCAATCTGTGTAGCCAATTGGGTGAAATGCTCACCGTAGCCCACGGCGCGGGCATCAATCTTGATGTCGGGATTCTTCTGTTCGAAGATGGCGATCATCTGCTTCAAGGTTTCTTCCTGTGCTTCACCTGCGGAGAAATGGGCATAGGTGATGGTGATGG
Organism: Bacillota bacterium; assembly: GCA_023415715.1. Taxonomy (GTDB): domain Bacteria; phylum Bacillota; class Clostridia; order Christensenellales; family Aristaeellaceae; genus JAEWAH01. The sequence goes on along the minus strand of JAEZJP010000104.1, from coordinate 29,101 downwards.
GTTCCGCGGCGGCAGTCAAGGGCGCGATCCCGACCAGCAGCGCCAGCACGACGAACAGGGACAGAATCTTCTTCATGGTTGTTTCCTCCGTTTCTTATTTATCTGTCAGACGGTACGCCCGTCAAACAAATCCTTGTGTTCATTGGAGTTTGGATGGGTACTACTTAAGCCCGCCTATGGCAATCCCGCGGTCCACATACTTCTGGCAGAACATGTAAACCACCAGGATCGGTATGACGGAAAGAACGGCGCCTGCCATTTGAATGTGCTCATTGCCGCCGTACATGCTGGCCATTGTGCCAAGAACAACCTGCAGTGTCTGCTTTTCCGGGCTTTGGAGCACAATCAGCGGCCAGAGATAGCTGTTCCACTGCCCCATAAAGTTGAGCAGGATCAGCGTGGCAACCGTCGGTTTCACCATTGGAAGGACGATTCTGTAGAATATTTTGTAAAGCGGCGCGCCGTCGATGACAGCGGATTCCAGATACGCGTCGTTCAGCCCCATCATGCTCTGGCGGAGCATGAATACGCCAAAGGCGCTGAAAATGGAGGGCAGTATCAATCCTGTAAAGCTGTCCATCAAACCCAGGTAGTTCAGTATGATATAGTTGGGCACCATCGTTACCGTGCCCGGGATCATCATTGTCGCAAGGAATAGCCCAAAGATACGCTGACGGCCCTTGAATGGCACCTTTGCGAAAATGAATGCCGCCATGGCCGCCGAAAGCACGCTGACCAGAGTTCCCATGGTGGAAAGGAAGAAGCTGTTGAACACGGCCCTCGGGAAGGAAAAGTTGGTCATGGAAAAAACGCGTTCATACCCTTCCACCGTCGGATGCTGAGGGATCCAGCGGATGGGCACCGTCATGATGCCCTCTTTGCTTTTCAAAGAGGTGGAAATCATCCACAGAAACGGCATCACCACAAACGCCGCAAGCAGCGTAATGGCCAGGTAAAAAAGCACCTTGCCTGCCGCGTGCCGCCAGGAGACCCGGTTACGCCGCAGCGGGAGGGCTGGAGATGTTTGCTCATGTGTCATAATTGACCCACCTCTTTTGCAGCCAGAATTGCACAAGCGTAAACAGGAGAATCAATACAAACATGACCCATGAGAAAGCAGACGCCATCCCCATCTTGTACATTCTGAAGGCGTAGCGGTAAATGCGTTCCATGAAGATGGTCGTCGCACCCGCGGGGCCGCCACCCGTCATGATGAATACGGAATCGAACACCTGCAGCGAGCCGATGATGAGCATGACGATGAGAAGAAACAATGTCGGGGATATCAGCGGCAGCGTGATGGCATACAGTTTCCGCCAGAAACCGGCGCCATCGATATCCGCCGCCTCATAATAGGTCTTGTCGATGGCTTTCAGTGCGGCCAGCAGAATGAGGGCAAAATATCCGCAATCCTTCCATACGGCGGCGATGACGATGCCGGGCATGGCCCAATCCTTGTCATTGAGCCAGCTGGGACCGTCTATGCCAATGAGCGACAGCAGTTGATTGAACGCACCGAACTGTCCGTTGAGAAACCATCTCCACACAGCGGCCGCCGCAACCCACGAGGTAATGACCGGTGTGTAGAAAATGATGCGGTAGAACGACTTGCCTTTGAAATCGCGGTTGAGCAGAAGTGCCTGAAAAAGTGACACCACAAGCACCAGCGGCACATACAGCATCACATAGGTCAGCGTGTGCAGGCCTGTATCATACAGTTCCCTGCCGGTCAATACCCTTACAAAATTCTTAAGCCCCACAAACTTGATTTCGCTCATGGGCTTGAGCAGATCGTAATCCAGCAGGCTGTATGCGATGGAGGCCAGCATGGGAATCAGGCAGAACACCAGCAGTCCTATCAGCGACGGCGCGAGAAAGAGTGCGATCGTTGTTCGCTTTTCCCGCCGGTTGCTAAGGTACAAGCAGACCACCTCCTATTGCGTGATGAACTGAACCTCGGCCTTTCCCGAGGCGGAAACCGATATCCGGTACCGCTTTCCTTGTGCCCTTACTGTGAAACGCATCCCCCGGATGCTTTTTGGCAGATGCGGCTGCGCCGTAACCGTGCCATTTTCATCACTCATCACTCCTGCCGCGCCAAACGCCAACGCCTGCCAGGCCGCCCCGAAGGCTGCCATATGCACGCCTTCCTCCCCGGTGTTTTCCATAATGTCATACAAGTCCAGGAAAAGGCTCTTGTGCAGGTAAGTTTCCGCCTTCTCATAATCATCAAGCTGCAAGGCCAATTGTGCGTGTACGCCGAAGGAGAGGGTGGAGTCATGCAGCGTCAGAGGTTCGTAGTAGTTCCAGATATTCCGCTTTTGTTTTTCCGTAAAATCCTGCGGGAACAGCGTCATTAAAAGTACAAGATCGGCCTGCTTCAGCGCCTTGTACCTTTGCAGCCTGTCGAAGGAGAGCTCCCTGTAAAGCGATACATCCCCGTTCTTCTTGGTAGGCATGGGCTCCAGCCGTTCAAACAATTCATCCTGCAGGTACAGTTCCCGCTTTTCATCGTAGAGCAGGACCAGTTTTTCTGCCGCTTCTAAAAAGATTTTCCGCTCTTCCTCCGATGCCGCGCCCTCCTTTGCAGCCAGACGCAGGTTATGGCGTACCAAATAGTTGGTATAGGTGTTGTTCACTGTAACGCCGCAATATTCGTCCGGCCCCTTCACAAACAAAAGGCTGTAGCGGTCCAAATCAGGTTCATAGGTCATGCGGCTCATCCAGTAGCGTGCCGTCTGTGCGAGCAATTCGGCGTAAGCTTCCCGTATGGATTCATCCCCGGTGGCTTTCATGTATCTTGTGAGGGCATACGCCACATCCGCCGTGATGTGGATTTCGCATGCGCCTGTATCCCAGCTTTCACACTGTTCCCGCCCTGTATCGGAGCACATCCAGGGGTAGCGGGCGCCCTTCAGGTTAAAGGATTCTGCGCTTTCCAGCGCGTCCGGCAAAAGATGCAGCCGATAGGAAAGAAGGCCTTTTGCAGCCAATGGGCGGGTGTATAGGTAAAAGGGCAGCATGAAAATTTCTGTATCCCAGAAGGTGTTGCCCTTGTACCGGCCGTGAAGGATACCCCTTGCACCGATGCTTACCCGCTCGTCCCCCTCCAGACAATTTTGCAGAAGCTCAAAAACAGCGTACCTTGCCGCACCCTGCATCTCAGGGGATGCGTCCAATTCCATGTCGGAGTCCCGCCAGCGTTCCGCCCAGGCCTTTGCATGCTGGTCGAACAGCTCGTCGAAGCCTTCCTTTGGCATCTGCGGCATGGTTACCGGCATGAAATTCTTTGCATCCCGGCTGGTTCTTGTGAAAATGATCTTGTCAACCGTAAGCGTCTGGCCGGCTTTTAGGTTTGCCGTTATGCGAATAACTGCCCGGCCGGAAGCTGATACATCTTCACACATTGCGGGAAGACTTAAGGAAAGCTTGTTGGATTGCTCCACCACATGGCCGGATGGCGCGCTTTCCATGCGCAGGTATCCTTCCTTGCACGCAGCAGGATGAAGAAGCCTGACAGTCTCCCGGTTTTTTATCCGCTGGTCATCCGCAACAGGCAGATTGGCCACCTGCCCGTCGATGCCTGTTTCCAGTACGATGGTCCGGTCCTCTAACGCCGTGATGCTGTACCTAAGCGCCGAAATATACAGCTGCGCCATGCTTAGAAACCGCTGGCTTTGAATTATAAGGCCATTCCCCTCCCGGCAATGGGTAAGCAGGCCCTTTTGCATATCCATTTCCTGATGCGTTATGGGCGGAAGTTCATCTGAAAGCCGTGTATAAAAGGGATCAGGCAACTGGATCATGTCGGTAATGCCGGGCTTCACATATTCGAATAATCCCGCCCAATACACGCCGTGATCGGAAAGCGCCCGCTTTTCCTCATCGCAGGCAAAACCACGTGCACCCATCTGCCCGTTTCCCTGGGCAAACACACTCTCACAAAATGCGTCGGCCGGGCCCTTTGCGGAAAATCCCCAGGGGGTTACTGTTAAGCGTGCCATTACGCGACCATCCTTTCAAATACGGGAATACGGTCAAGCGGGCAGTCATACGTCATGCAGCCGCCTCCTTCGTAATCCGTATGAAGATAGATGTCACGCCACTTTCCGCGGGGAAGGTAGATAACGCGGGAGTTTTGCCCCTTTTCAATCAGCGGGGCCACCAGAAGCTTTCGTCCAAGCATGAACTCATCTTCGATCCCATGCACATTTTCGTCATCCGGGAAATCAAAAATCAAGTGCGCCATCATGGGCCTGGAGTTTTCCGCGCAATATTTGGCCTCCTCATAAAGATAGGCCTGCATTTCCATCCGCTTTTTCGCAAAAGCCCTGGCGACAGTCAGTATCTCTTCATCGCCAAGCTGTTTGGCCATGTTCCATGGGCTGCGGTCATTATTGAACGTGTCGCCATACGTCTTTTCAAACTGTCCCTTCCTGGGCTCGGCATGCCACTGCATCACCGGGCAGAAGGCCGCCAAAGCAGTAGCCCTCAAATACAATTCCTTGCTTGGAAGTTCCCCCGCAAAGCCGCCGATATCAAAGCTCCAGAAGGGTATCCCGGAAAGCCCGGCGGAGAGGCCGGCGGAAAGCTGTCCCTTGAGCTCCGGCCACAAGCTCATCTGATCCCCCGCCCAATGGACGGGCATAGATTGCGCGCCTGAAAAACCGGCCCGGCTGAACAGAACGCCTTCCCTGCCCTCACGAAACAAAAAAACCCGGTAAGCGCCGATATACTGGTTGGGGTACAGATTATGGGCTTCGTCGCCCCGGCTTCCGTCAAACAGGCGGCAGTCCCTATCGAAGAGAAACTCCCCGCCGTCCGTCTTGAAGCCTTCAATCCCCATTTGAAGCAGGTATTCCCGTTTGGAAAACCACCATTTCACAGCCTCAGGGTTGGTAAAGTCAAGAAGAAGGCTGTTATGGAACCATTTTTCCGTGATCCTGTAAGGTGTTCCGTCCGCCTGCATCACGCAATAGCCATTTTTGACAACAAACTCTTCATCCGCAAGAAGCTGTTTTCCCGGATCCCCATCCCACTCATACTTGATGATGGGTATCTGCCAAAGAACAAGATGCAGCCCGGCATCCCGCACCGCTTTTACCATTTGCTTTGGATCCCGCCAATGGGCCGTATCATTCCAAAGGTAGAATGTCCTCTCGTCGCTCCATGCCTCCAGTACCATCACCGTGGCCGGATAGTCATACTTCTTGAGCGCTTCAAGCTGCATTTCCACCTCCCGGTCATTGTTCCAGCCGTTGGCGGAAATCCACAATCCAAAGGCCCAGGCGGGCGGTAAAAGCGGCGCGCCGGTTTGTTCGTGCAGTTGCTTCAATATCCCCCCGGGTGTGCCCAGGAACAAATACAGCTCCGTCAACAACCCGCTTGAAGGCGTGGGCTGGGTAAGTTTGGCTTCCTTTGTAAAGTCCATCTCCACGTCGCGGCTGGTCTTGCACAGGCATCCAACCCCGTTTTCCGTAAAGAAGAAGGGAACCGGAAGATAGGTTTGCTCTCCCTGATGGGTGAATTTTTCCACCACACGGCAAAGCACACGCCTTCCCTTTTGATTGACTCCGTTGAATTTTTCTCCCAGTCCATATATGGCCTTGCCAGGAAGGCGGAACGACTGGCTGACGGAATGCACATTCCCTTTCCCATCCATACGGATCGAAATGGGCAAATCAACCTGAAAAATCGGTTGGCTTAATCGTTTCAGCTGACAAATAAAAGGAGATGACTGGGCCTCAAATTCATAATCCTCCCCTATGGGTTCGCAAAAAGATAGAAATGGCTGCCCCTCAGGCTTTTTTTCCTCCCTGTAAAGGCGCAGTGAGATGCCCTTATCCCAATCAAGTTCCATGGTGAACTGATGCGCAAAGCGGGCCAGCAGCGTTTTCCCCCTGCGTAGGACCGTCAGGGGTTCGCAAAGCGTTACTTCCTTAAGCACATCAAAGGAAAATACGCGGGTCATATCATTGCCGGCTGCAAAGCGGTAGCTGACGGAAGACAGCTTATCAAAAGCACCCAGGGAAAAACGGTAGCAGTTGTTTCCCGCAGGCTCACCCGCAAGTACAGGCTTCGCCATCCCGTCCAGTTCCCAATAAAGCGCGGGAATCTCATGATCGGAACGGCAGGAGACAACTACCTCCTGATCCATCAGCGGATCGACAGGGTTTCTTGAAAAACCTCCGTCTTCCCACGGGGTCAGCCCTTCCGGCAAGTGTTTCAGCATTTTATCCTCCCCTAATTGGCTATACTCCGCACGGAATCCCGTTCCACAAGGGAAATAGGCAGCAGTATATCCTGCTTTTTCCCTTCCTTTTTCCGGTTGGCGTCAATCACCATCCTGGCCGCCGTTTCGCCCTTCAGCCGGATGTCCTGGCGTATTGTAGTCAATGACGGATCGCAAATGGTAGCCAGGTACAAGTCGTCAAAGCCCACCACAGAAATATCTCCTGGCACCGATCGGCCAAGAATGCGCTGCCCTTTTACAAAACCCAGAGCCATGATATCAGCGGTTACAAAGGCTGCCGTTTCCCTGTTCCCGCGGCTTTGCATCTCCTTGGCCACCTGCATGCCATATTCATACCCCACACTGCCGGCATATATAAAGTCAGGCTCATAGGGTACGCCCGCCTCATGAAGCGCGTCCCGGTATCCTAAATACCTCTTTTCAATGACGCCGTCCTTCATCAGAACACCGGAGACAAAGGCGATGCGCCTGTGCCCTTTTTGCAAGAGGTATCTGGTTGCCATGAGCCCTCCCAACCGGTCGTCGATGCCGATGGCGGGAAAGGCCTCATCCTTGATATAGGCATCCACCAATATCACAGGAACGCCGATCTGCTTGAGTTCCTCCATATATTCGCTGGGATAGGTGCCAACGATGATGATGCCGTCCACATCCCGGTTGCGGGCAATGGCCATATAGCTTTGGTCCTTTTCCGTGCCGGAGATAAGCAGGTGGTATCCGTTTTGCCGTGCGGTATATTCCACGCTGGAAAGAAGTTCCCCGTAAAACGGATTGCTGAACATGAATTCCTTTCCCGGCTCCGTCTGGGGAATGATAACGCCAATCAAGTTGGATTTCCGGCTGATGAGGCTCCTGGCACTGAGGTTTGGCACATAGCCAAGCTTCTTCACCACATCCAATACCCGCGCTGTGGTCTCATGGCTGATATTTTGGTCCAGCCTATTGTTAAGTACATAGGATATGGTGGTTGTCGATACGCCGGCTTCCCTGGCCACATCCTTGATGCTGACACGCTTCATGGCTTTTCTCACTTTACTGAATCGTTTAAGTAAAGTATATCAGCCCCCTATAAAGTTGTCAATAGGCCTTAAAAATTAAATTGCATAACCGTTTTTGAATAGATTTGCCATGCTGATGATTTACTTGATCCAGAAAATCACGTATACTGTTTCCAAAAGTACGTGAATGAAAGGGTGTACATGCACATGCCGTTTATAAATCCCGTCATACCGGGCTTTCATCCCGACCCAAGCATTGCACGGCGCGGGGAGGATTACTATTTGGTAACCTCCAGCTTTGAATACTTTCCCGGTGTTCCCATCTTTCACAGCCGGGACCTTATTCATTGGGAACAGTTAGGCCATGTGCTGGACCGGGACAGCCAGCTTCCCCTATCCGGCTGCCGTCCCTCCGGCGGCATTTATGCGCCTACCATCCGGTATCATGACGGCCTGTTTTACATGATCACTACCAACGTTTCCTGTGGCGGCAACCTGATCGTCCATTCCGAAGACCCAACAGGGCCCTGGTCTGAGCCTGTATATATCGACCACCAGGGCATTGACCCTTCTCTGTTTTTTGATGAAGATGGAAAGGTGTATTATACGGGTACCGGTACGGAGAATGGAAGGCCTGGGATCGCAATGTTTGAAATCGATCCTATGACAGGCAAAAAGACATCTCAAACAAAATTCGTATGGCATGGCACGGGAGGAAGATACCCGGAGGGGCCGCATCTGTACAAAATAAACGGCTGGTACTACCTGATGATTTCAGAAGGCGGAACGGAGTTTGGACACATGGTGACATTGGCCAGGTCAGAATCGCCTTTCGGGCCGTATGAGCCATGCCCGAATAACCCCATCCTGACCCACCGGAATGAAATGGACAGCCCCATAGCCGGTACGGGCCATGCGGATTTGATCCAGGCCCATGACGGAAGCTGGTGGATGGTTTTTCTTGCCTACCGCCAAAGCGAAAGCTACTTCCACCACCTGGGCCGGGAAACGTTTCTGTGCCCCGCTGCATGGGAGAATGGCTGGCTGAAGGTGAACGGAGGCTTACCCATCACCTTGAATATGGATTGCCCCACGCTTTCCCAGCATCCCTTTGAGAAAATGGCAAAGCGGGAGGATTTCCATCATGGAATCGGCGCCGTATGGAATTACCTGCGCAACCCGGACAGGAAGCATTATTCCTTTGGCAAAGACGGGCTTACCCTTACTGGGTCAGAGCATACATTGGACGAAAATGCGTCACCCACGCTCCTGGCCAGGCGTCAGGAACAGTTTGAAGGCACATTCTGCACGCATTTGAAGCCTGTAAAGCTTACAGAAGGAGCGCAAGCCGGCCTCACCGTGTTCTATGGCCCCGACAACCATTATGACTTTTACATGACAAAATCAGGCATATGCCTGAAAAAGACAATCGGAGATCTGAACGCCGTAGTGTTCCATCAGCCCTGGCAGGGCGAATGCGAGCTTATGATAAGCTTTGACAGATTCACATACCGCTTTGCCTTTTCGAAACCGGGCGATAAAAAGCAAACGGCGGGGACAGCGCTCACACGCTATGTCAGCACCGAGGCCACGCCCTGCAGTTTTACCGGCGTATACCTGGGGGCATATGCGCAGGGAGACTGTGAAGGCCTTTTCCGCTGGATCGATTGTGATTGGGAAAGCAGGTAGAGAAGTCAATAAACAAATGCGTTGTAGGGGCGATTATAAATCGCCCGCCAAAGCTAGCTGCCATGGGCGTAACGCTTGGGTAAATCGAGATCGCCGGCATTATTCCAGTTCTTCCGCCATCCGGTACCCGACGCCCATTTCCGTAAGGATATATTGGGGTTCCCCAGGATTTTTCTCAATTTTCCTGCGTATATTTGCCATGTTCACACGAAGCGTCTGTTTCTCGTCGGCATAAGGGCCCCATATTTCTTTTACCATATAGTCGTGGGTAAGAACTTTGCCTATGTTTTGGGCGAGCAGGACGATAATTTTATATTCGATCGGCGTCAAATGGATCTTTTCTCCCGCAAGCGTGACAATGCGCTTGTTTTCATCAATTGTGAGCTCGCCAACCGCTACTTTCCCGGTTTTATTCGCACCGCTTTGTGCAAGCTTCCTGTTGTGCCGAAGGGCCGTTTTGATCCTTGCCAGAAGCTCGGAAGTTCCAAACGGCTTCACGATGTAATCGTCCGCCTCCAGATCAAACGCCTCCACTTTTTCCCGTTCATGCCCGCGGGCGGTTACAACGATCACCGGCGTTTGGGACCATGCGCGGATGCTTTTGAGTACATCCATTCCGTCTATATCCGGAAGGCCTAAATCCAGCAATATGATATCCGGCGCATGGGAAGCAATCAACTCCCCCACCGCCTTGCCCTGCTTTGTTTTGAGGATACTGTAACCGTTGGCCGTTAAAATGGCGGAGATGAAATTGCCAATGGTCTCATCATCCTCCACGATCAATACCATGGGTTTGATACTCATGCGATTTCACTTCCTTCCAATGGCAGTGCGAACCGGAAGACGGCGCCGCCGGACGGCTGATTTTCCGCCTCCATTTTCCCGCCGTGGGCCTTGATGATGGACATGCAGATGGAAAGCCCGATCCCCATGCCCCGCATGGAATCGGAATCTTTTTTGTCGCCAACCACATAGCTTTCAAAAATATGGGGAAGGTCTTCGTCAGGAATGCCTGTTCCGTGATCGACGACCTCAAAAATACCAAAATTCTCATTCCTTTTCACGCACACTTCCACCAATGCATCATCCGGGGAATGCTTGACCGCGTTTTCCAACAGATTGATAAGAACCTGGGCGATCAGCGTGCTATCCATGGGAACGAGCAGCAATTCATTGGGTACATGAACGGAAATGCTCCTTGATGCAAACCGCTTGCGGATGCGGCTGACCGCCTCCGCCACCACTTCCTCCGCAGCCTCCGGCGTTTTGGCAACGCGCATGGATCCCTCCTGGATCCTGGTGACAGACAGCAGATTTTCCACCATGCGGATCAGCCATTGGGAGTCATCCCTTATGTTATCAATCAGCTTGTTGCGTGTATCCCTGTCCAGGCTGCTCTCATTTTCCAGAATGGCGGAGCTGGCGCCCCATATGCCGGTCAAAGGGGTGCGCAGGTCATGGGAGATGGCACGCAGCAGATTGCCGCGCATTTTCTCCTTTTCTGTTTCGATCAGGATGCTGCGCTGTTCATCGGACAGGTGTTGGCGCTCCAGTGCCATGGCCACCTGGGAGGCGATCATCCGCAAATACAGGCGCGTATTATGATCCAGCTTGCCTTTCAGGCACGAGATGCCGATCACGGCCAGCACTTTTTTTTGCGAGATCACCGGCATATAAAAACCGCCGGCGCCCATCAGCGTATCGGTACCCGCGCCGGCCCGCTTCTGGTTGACGAATACCCAGTGGGCCACCGCTTTTTCATCCGGCATTTTCATGAAGGAAGCGTCCGCTTCCCCGATAGCCTGCAAGAATACACCTTCTGACCCTTGTTCGGGGTCAACGGCATAAAAGATCACGGACATGCCGAATATGTTCACGATATAATCATTTGTCATTGCTATGATATTCTCAAGCCCTCTTGTAACAAGAAGTTTTTTGTTGATCTCATACAGCACATTAGTTCGGTGTTCCCTGGCCACCGCAAGCTTTGCCTGGGCTTTAATGCGCACCGTCTGGGCGCTCATCATCAATGCCACCAGCAGCATGATGCCAAAGGTAATGGGATAATCGGGCTGTATGGTATTGAATGTAAAATATGGTTCCGTAAAAAAGAAATTGTAAGCAAGAACGCTTATGACGGAAGCGACAATCCCATGGGCATAACCTGACGTAATTCTGGAAATAACCGACACAGCGAGAATATAAACCATTACAACGTTTTGATTTCCGATCGCAGGCACCTTCAGCACAAGGGAAATGAAAGTAGCAGCTGCAAGCAGCCCCAATGTTTTCAGCGCGTCTTGCCAGGATAGGACAAAGCTGTATTTGGGCTGCATCTTTGGCTTCCGATATGGAGGTTGCGGTGTGCCGCCAGAAACAATATGCACCTCTATGTTGGGCAAACGGGCAATGAGCTGATCCTCAAAATCCGGCTCAAACAATCCCCGTATCGTTTTTTTGTTCCTGCTTTTTCCAATTACGATATTTGTTATGCCTGATAACCTGGCATATTCGGAAATCACACCTGCGATATCTCGTCCGGAGAGTGTGACAATCTCCGCGCCAAGCTTCTCCGCCAGATCAAGATTTGTGCGGATCGCCTTTTGCTGCTCTGCCGTAAGAGAGTCACTCTCCATATTTTCCACATAGATGGCTGTCCATGGCGCGTGAAAGGATTCGGATGCCCTGGCCGCCCACCTGATGCAGCGGGCCGAGGTCGGCGAAGGCCCGATGCATACCAGCAGCTTGATATTGGCCATTTTCTCCGACAGGCGCCGCTCGCTTTGATTTGCATGGCTGATCCGGTCCGCCGCCTTGCGCAACGCGATTTCCCGAAGCAAGCGCAAATTTTCCTTGGTGAAGAAATTCCGAAGAGCTGTCTGAGCCCGTTCCTGACGGTAGATTTTCCCTTCTTCCAGGCGGTGAAGAAGATCGTCCGGTTCGATATCGATCAGTTTGATCTGATCCGCGTGGTCAAAGATGTAATCCGGCACCGTCTCCTTCACATCTACCTTGGTGATATCCTTCACCACGTCATTGAGGCTTTCCATGTGCTGTACGTTGACGGTTGTATATACATCAATGCCGGCATTGAGCAGTTCCTCAATATCCTGGTAGCGCTTTTGATTTCTGACGCCTGCGGCGTTGGTGTGGGCCAGCTCATCCACAAGGATGAGGCCTGGCTTCCGCTTCAGCGCTTCATCCAGATCAAACTCCTTCAGCTCTATATTCTTGTAAAGCATTGTTTTAGGCGCAAGCGCAGGAAGACCATGCAATAGCTGCATGGTCTCCGGGCGGGTGTGGGGTTCCAGATATCCCACCAAAACATCCACACCCGATTTGTATAACTGCTGAGCGTCATCCAGCATGGCATAGGTTTTGCCCACACCAGCCGCAAAGCCAAAATAGATTTTCAGCCTGCCCTGCCCGCTTTTCTGCTGTTCCTTGATCTCGTTTAGAAGGACGTCCGGATCAAGACGCTGTTCAGGTCTGTCCATAATAGCGCCCCCTTTGGTATAAATACCAATGAAAAGCATGAATGCATCCAAAGCTGCGAGAGGTTTTCGTGTAGGACAAGGAATCGGAGCGACGCGTAGCAGCGCTACGTGGAGCGGAAGATGACGCAGTCCTGCGCGAAAAGATCCGCAGCGACGATGCGTGCAGGTTTTGAATTGGTATAATTATCATACCAGCTTATAGAAGGCCGTCAAGAGCCAGATTGACTTGAAGCACATTCACAGCAGGCTCCCCAAACAAGCCAAGAAAGCGCCCTGATGTGTACTTCCTGACGATACCCCGCACAGCATCCTCCGTGATCCCTCTTGCCTTGGCGATGCGCTTTACCTGAAATTCCGCCGCTTCAGGCGTAATATGGGGATCTACACCGCTGCCGGACGCTGTGACCAGGTCCATGGGAATATCGGCTGTGTTTTCCGGATCAAAAGCCCGCCACCAGTCGATGCGGGACTGAACCAGTTCCTTTTGCTTCTGGCTGACAGGAGAAAGGTTGGTAGTGCCCATAGGCCGTCCGATCAGATATTCCGGCTTGGTGAAGGCTTGCGCAATCAGTTCGGAGCCGTAATCTTTTTGCATGCCATCTTTGAGCGTAACGGTGATCATGCTGCCGTTGGCCTGATAGGGAAAAATCAACTGTGCAATACCGGTGACCGCCGCCGTATAAATAACGCCGCAAAGAACGGTCATGACGGCAAAGCTTATCAAAGCAGGTTTCAACATTTTCATTGCCTTTTTCATATTCATTACCTCACGCAACGCCGCAAGCAATCAAAAGAATTTCAATGAGCTTGATGGCCACAAAGGGAGCCGCGATGCCGCCCAGGCCATAGATCAGCATGTTTCGTTTGAGCAGTTTCCCGGCGGACAGTTCCCGGTATTTGACGCCTTTCAGCGCCAGAGGAATAAGCGCCACAATGATCAGCGCATTGTAGATGATGGCCGCGAGGATGGCGCTGGTGGCGCTTTTTAAGCCCAGGATATTAAGCGATGCAAGCTCAGGAAAGATGCCGAAGAACAAAACCGGGATGATGGCAAAATACTTGGCCACATCGTTTGCCACGCTGAATGTGGTAAGCGATCCCCTCGTCATCAAAAGCTGCTTGCCGATTCTTACAATATCGATCAGCTTGGTGGGGCTGGAATCCAAGTCCACCATATTGCCCGCTTCCTTGGCTGCCTGGGTGCCCGTGTTCATGGCCACGGCCACGTCCGCCTGGGCCAAAGCCGGAGCGTCGTTGGTACCGTCGCCCGTCATGGCTACCAGATGGCCTTTTGCCTGGTAATCGCGGATCAGGGCAAGTTTTGCCTCCGGCGTGGCTTCCGCCAGGAAATCATCCACTCCTGCCTCCGCTGCGATGGCGGCTGCTGTCATGGGATTGTCGCCTGTGATCATGACGGTTTTGATACCCATATTCCGAAGGTCCTGGAAGCGTTCCTTCACGCCGTTTTTCACGATGTCCTTCAAATAGATAACGCCCAGAACCTTTTCATTTTTTGCCACCACCAGGGGTGTGCCGCCTTCCCCGGCGACTTTCTTTACGATCTGGTCGCAGGCGGCGGGATATTCGCCGCCCTTTAGAAGCACGAATTCCTTTACGGCTTCCGCGGCGCCTTTCCTGATCTCATTGCCCTGAAAGTCGATCCCGCTCATGCGCGTCTTGGCGGTAAAGGGTATGAAGGTGGCCTGCAATTTGGAAAGGTCCCTGCCCCGGATGCCGAACTTCTCCTTGGCCAGCACCACAATGCTCCTGCCTTCCGCCGTTTCATCAGCAATGGAGGACAGCTGCGCCGCGTCGGCCAGATCCTGCTCCGTTACGCCGCCAAGCGGCATAAATGCGCTGGCCTGCCGGTTGCCCAGGGTAATGGTGCCCGTTTTATCCAGGAGAAGCACATCCACGTCGCCGGCAGCCTCAATGGCCCGGCCGCTCATGGCCAGCACATTGGCCTGGTTGAGTCGGCTCATGCCCGCAATGCCAATGGAGGAAAGCAGCGCACCGATGGTGGTGGGGGCCAAACAAACCAGGAGCGCGATCACATTGGTGATGGAGATGGCGGCCCCGGCCCCGATTTGCAGGCTTGCAAAGGCGGAAAAAGGCAGCAGTGTGGCGGTCACTACCAGAAAAATGATCGTAAGCGTCACAAGCAAAATTTGAAGGGCGATTTCATTGGGCGTTTTTTTCCGGGAGGCTCCCTCCACCATGGCGATCATCTTGTCCAGGAAGCTTTCTCCCGCTTCCGCAGTTACCCGTATCACCAGCCAGTCGGATACCAGGGTGGTGCCGCCGGTCACAGCACTGCGGTCGCCGCCGGATTCCCGGATGACGGGAGCCGATTCGCCGGTGATGGCGCTTTCATCCACGGAGGCCGCGCCATCGATGACTTCCCCATCCATGGGGATTTGCTCGCCCGCCTGCACATAGACAATGTCCCCTTTTTTCAGGCTGTTGGAGAGCACCTCGGTGTAATCCTGCACATCGGAGGCAGATTTCAGCTTCTTTGCCTTGACATCCTTCCTGGCGCTGCGCAGACTGTCGGCCTGGGCACGGCCCCGGCCTTCGGCAATGGCTTCGGCAAAGTTGGCAAACAGCACGGTAAACCACAAAATCAATGCGATGGCCAGGACATATCCAGCGTTTTCATCCCGGATACCGGCGAAGGAGAGAAAATACAGGGCAGTGGTCAGGATGGCGCCGACGTACACCACTAACATAACGGGGTTTTTCACCTGGATACGGGGATCCAGTTTCTTAAGCGACTGTCCGAGCGCATCCGCCATAATGCCTTTATTCGTATTCTTGTTTTTCATAATTCCACCTCATATCAGCGAGTGGTAAAGTAATCGGCTATGGGGCCAAGGGCCAGCGTAGGCAAAAAGCTCAGCGCGCCTATGATCAGTATGACGCCGATCAAAAGCCCTACGAACATGAAATTGTGGGTTGCCAGCGTTCCTTCGCCGACGGCGACCGTTTTTTTCTTGGCCATGTTGCCCGCGAGATAAATGGCTGCAACCATGGGAATAAACCTTGACATCAACATAATGATGCCGCCTACCACATTGGTGAACACAGTGTTGGCATTAAAGCCGCCGAAAGCGCTGCCGTTGTTATTACCCATGGAGGAAAAGGCGTAAAGGATTTCCGAAAAGCCATGGGCACCCGAGTTCGTAAGCCAGGAAGATGCCTGCGGCATCATCACTGCGGCCGCCGTACCTATCAGTGTCAAAAGCGGCGGCACAAGCACGATCAGGCAGACCATTTTCATGTCATATGGCTCCACCTTTTTGCCCAGGTATTCCGGCGTGCGGCCTACCATGAGGCCGGCGATGAACACCGTCAGCAGCGCAAACGCCAGCATGCCGTATAATCCGCTGCCTACGCCGCCAAATACGATCTCGCCCAACTGTATCAGGAACATGGGCACCATGCCCCCAAAGGGCGTAAAACTGTCATGCATGGCATTCACCGACCCGTTGGAAGCGGCCGTGGTAGCAGTAGCCCACAAGGCGGAATTAGCTACACCGTGGATTACTTCTTTTCCCTCCATGCTTCCGGAGGCGGCCACACTTTCAAAGGCAGGGGCGGCAAATTGTTCACTTACGATAACGCCTGCCAGGCAGACAACGAACAAGACCATCATCGCCGCATAGAGCGCCCTGCCTTGTTTTGAATCCTTGACAGCCTTGCCAAATGTGACGCAAAGCGCGGCGGGGATGATCAGAATGGAAAGAACTTGAATCAGGTTTGAAAAAGGCGTGGGATTTTCCAACGGGAAGGCGGAATTGACACCAAAGAATCCGCCGCCGTTGGTGCCAAGCTGCTTGATGGCGATTTGGCTGGCGGCCGGGCCCAGCGGCAGCGTTTGCACCGCGCCGCTTTCCAGCATCGCAGCCTCCCGATAGGGTCCGAAGGTCTGCACCACCCCTTGGGATATAAGCAGCACAGCCACCACCAAAGAAAGGGGAATCAAAATATACAGTGTCGTTCGTGTCAGATCCACCCAGAAGTTTCCAATACCGGAAGCCTTTTTGTAAATGAAGCCCCGGATGAGCGCAAACAAAACCGCAATGCCTGTCGCTGCCGAAACAAAGTTCTGTACGGTCAGGCCTAAAAACTGCGAAAGATACGACAGTGTGGATTCCCCGGAATACGCCTGCCAGTTAGTGTTTGACACGAAGCTGGCGGTGGTGTTGAACGACAGATGCCAGCTTACGCCCCCCATGTTTTCGGGGTTAAAGGGCAGCACATGCTGCAACATCTGCAATAGCCACAAAAACACAAAGCCGACGATGCTGAAAAGCAGCGCAGAAATGGCATATTTCCTGGCGCCCATCTCTTCATCGCTTTTCACGCCCATGATCCTGTAAATTCCCTTTTCGACGGGCGCAAACACGCGGGTCAAAAACACCCTTTCCCCCGCCATGATCTTGTACATATAGATCCCCAGGGGAATCGACAGCACAACGAGAAGAATCAGGTAAAGCACATTCTGCAAAACAATATTACTCATAGTTCTTCACCCCGAAACAAAACATAGAACAGGTACGTAAGTAAACCAATGCCTATGACACCCGTCACTACCAAAACAATTCCCATAACACTCCATCCTTATCAGCCGCTTTTCGAAGCTTTCCAGGAGGCACCGTATTCGCACCTCTATGATATCCTTCCAAGGAATCCGTTTTCCAATATCATCTTATCAGAATTTTTGTGAAGGCAGTGTTCAGAAGTAGATTGAGGTTATAAAGAGATGATAAAAAAACGGAAAATGCTTGGGAAAAATCATATTGTCCAGATTCCACCCGGTATGCTAAAATGAGACCATTCACGAATATCAGGCAAATTGCGTTTTGGTATACGATATCGGATAAGGAGGTGTGGAACGAATATGTATCAGTTCTACGAAAGACAGGAGCATTTCAATATCTTTATGGACCGCGTGGAGATTCCTTTGGATGCCCGTGTTTATTTGCGCAACGTTCAGGATGACATAAATAGCGACCCCGACCGGCGCGGCGCTTTTGAGACGCTGGTGGTAGAGTTTATGCGCGAACCTCAGACGCGGTTAAGTGAGGCGCTGGGCAAAATGGACCAAATGGCTGCGGAAATGGGTTACAATGCCTTCACCTTTCACTTTTTGCTGTTGCTGAATGCAAGCTACATCCTTCGCAAACAGTATGACAAGGCGGGCATCGCCGAGGAAATCTTCTGGGCTACCATGCACGACTTGAAGTATAAACTGGCGGAATGTGTGGAGAATCATAATATATATGGCACCTTCGTGGGCTGGTGGTACAAGAAGATCTTCTCCAGCGACATATTCATGCTGGGCAGGCTACAATATGAGAACTATATCTATCCCAAGAGGGAAACTTATACAAGAGCGGGCATTCGTGTGGACTGGGGTGACCCGGTGCTGAGCATACACATTCCTTCCTGTGGGCCGCTTACAGAACAGCTGCGGATGGACTCGTACCACCGGGCCTACAACTTTTTCAGCCGCGACGGGCAGCCTATCGTCTGCATTTGCGACTCATGGCTGCTTTATCGCGGGCACGAGGAGTTTTTGCCGGAACAAAGCAATATCCGCTCTTTCATGCGGGATTTTGATATCATCGAGAGCTGGGATCACGAAAAACCCCAGGGAAGCTGGCGTATCTTCGGTCCTGCTGCCTTAAATGACCCTGCCACCTGGCCCGAGGATACCGGATTACAAAAGGCATACAAAAAGCGTATTATTTCCGGCGGGTCCACCGGCAGCGGGTATGGCATACTGATTTTTGACGGAGAAAAAATCGTTCGGTGAAGATGAAAAATTCGAGCCGGCGCTCTTTTACGGTGATCACGCATTGCATAACACCGCTGTACGTCAGCTCGAATACGTATTGAACTATAATCCTTTTGCCTTAAGCACCGTGTATGGTGAAAGATACGATTATTCTATCACGGCTCGCAAACCTTATGGGGGTTCAATATGTGATCCGGGTCAAAGGCGGTCTTGACCGCCTGCATAAGCATAACCAATGCAGGGTCCTTGGCCTTGTTCAGGTAAGGCCGCTTGGCATAGCCGATGCCATGCTCCCCGGACACTTCCCCCTTAAGTTCCCTGGCCTTTTGATAGATGCGCTCCATGGCCAGCGCCATGCGTTCCTCCCAAAGCTCATCCGTCAGTGCATCTTTCAGGATATAAGCATGCAGGTTCCCGTCCCCCGCATGGCCGAATGTCTTGATCCGAACTTGAATCTCCTGCTGCAGCTGATGCACAAATTCCACCAGTTCATGCACGCGGCTTCTTGGAACCACCACATCCACCTCGTCCATAAGCGTGGTGGACGATTTGATGGCTTCCAGAAAAGCGCCCCTGGCTTTCCAGATGGAGTCGTCCCGCTCCTGCGTGTCGGAAATCAATACGTCCAAGGCCCCCTGAGCTAAGCACAGGCGGGCCGTTTCTTCATAGTTCTTTTCAATGTCCTCTACGGCTGCACCGTCAAACTTCAATAGAAGGTATGCATCCGCCTGATGGTCGGGGAACTTACGGCCAAGGTACTTTTCCGCATCCAGTATGACTTCGCGTTCCATGAATTCAATGGCTGTGGGGATGACCTTTGATTTCACGATCACAGGCACGGCCCCGATGGCCTGCTTCAAAGTCGGGAAGGGGACCAGCAGGCTGACTGTTCGCGCGGGCATGGGCAAGAGTTTCAATATGGCCTTAGTAATTACGGCAAGCGTTCCTTCCGAACCTACGATAAGATCCTTCAATGCGTAGCCAGTGCTGTTTTTGACCACCTTTCCGCCCAGCTCCACGATATCCCCGCCTGGCAGAACGACCTCCAACCCCCGCACATAGTCCCTGGTGACACCGTACTTTACAGCCCGCATGCCGCCGGCGTTGGTGCTGATATTGCCGCCGATGGTGGCCGTTTTTTCGCCCGGATCTGGGGGATAGAAAAAGCCCCGCTCTTCCACATAGGCGGAAAGCTCCATCAAAAGTACGCCCGGCTCCACCGTCAGCGTCAGATTGTCCTCATCCAGCTCCAGAAAGCGGTTCATACGGCTCATATCCAGCAAAATACCATGCTCCATGGGTACAGCAGCACCTACCAGCCCGGTACCGGAACCGCGCGGCGTCACGGCGATCTTTTCCCGGCTGGCATACCGCATCACCTGGGAGACCTCGTCTGCATTTAACGGCAGCACCACCACATCAGGATCGCTGACTGCGCCGCCCAGTTCGTCATGGCTGTAATCCTCACCGACAGCATCGCCCCACAACACGCGGTCATCCTCTTTTATCATAAGCCGCAGGGCGTTTATATCATCCTGCGTTATCCGCTTGTATGTCATAGGTTCTCATCCCTTCCTAACCGCAGATCATCAATCAGCCGGGGAACGATTTCATACAGATCCCCCACCAGGCCGTAATGCGCCACCTTAAAGATGGGCGCTTTCTCATCCTTGTTGATGGCCACAATGGTGTCCGCATGGTTCATGCCCGCCACGAACTGTATGGCGCCCGACACGCCGCAGGTGATGATCAGCTTAGGGCGCACCGTGCGCCCGCTCAGGCCCACCTGACGCCTGGCTTCCACCCAGCCGCTCTCCGCCAAGGGCCGGGTGCAGGCCAGCTGGCCGCCCAATAAGTCTGCAAGCTCCTTCAGCATATCAAGATCGCTGTCTTTTTTGATACCCCGGCCCGCCACCACCAAAACATCCGCGCCGTCGATGGACTGCTCCATAACCTTGGCGGATATGGAACTTACCTCTATCCGGCTTTCCAGCTTTTCAGAAGGCAGAGTGAAATGCAGCATTTTCCCTGAAGCATCCCGGCTCCTTTGCGGCGCATCCATCACCTTGTAGCGCACGGTGGCCATTTGCGGCCGGTGGTTGGGCGTAAAAATCTGCGCCATGATATTGCCGCCAAACGCGGGGCGGATCTGGATCAGATCTGTGTTTTCCTTGATTTCCAGCTGGGTGCAGTCCGCCGTAAGGCCTGTGCGCATCCGGGCAGCCACCCTTGGGGCCAGCTGGCGCCCGATCACGGTAGCCCCGACAAGTATGGAGGAAGGGCGCACTCTTAAAATAAAATCCTCAAAAACCGCGGCATATGTTTCGATATTGAAGCGCGCAAGCTCCGTCTGGTCGTACAGGTGCACTTCCGCAGCGCCGTAATGAAGCAGCTCTTTGCCTGATTCCTCAAGCTGATAGCCGGGAAGCAAGGCATATACCATCTGGCCGGTCTTTTCCGCCAGTTCCCTTGCCTTACCGATAAGCTCCAGGGATACCGGGTGTATGCCGTCCTTTGTGCCCTCCGCATAGACGGCGATGCCCCGCCACTTAGCTTTATCCAGGGCAGGTTTTTGATCTTCCACATATTCCACAGCGCCCGGCGGGCCTTTTTTGATGCAGAGGCGGCACATTTTGCAAGCGTCGTTGATGGCTACGGAATCGCCTTCCGGAACAATGGCGCCAAAGGGGCATAACTTGATTAGAGCTTCCCTATCGGTGATTTTCTCTTTATGAATAATCAGTTTTGCCATATCACTGTTCCGCCTTTCCCCTGCGGAAGGATCTTTTGCTTTAAGAGCATATCATAAAGCTTATCGGCCAGTTCCTGCCCGCTTCCATGCCAAATTTCCTGGTGCACGTGCGATTCCGGTGGAAAAATGCGCTGCACCTGGGTAGGCGAACCCGTAAGACCGTAATGCTTTTCATCCCGGTCATCCATATCATCAAGGCCCAATAACGTGATGGGCTTGTCCTTTGTGTCCATCTTGCGGACAAAGGAAGGAAGCCTTGGCTGATAAATGTCCTTCTCCACGGATAAAAGGCACGGAAACAGAACGCGTGCCTCCTCCACATCGCCGCCCATGTCGGCCTTAACCACAATAGCATCTTCTTCCACAGACAGGATGGAGGTAACATTGGCAAGGCTGGGAATGTCCAGGTACTCCGCAATTTCCGGTCCCACCTGGGCCGTATCCCCATCTGTTGTCTGCTTACCGCACAAAATAACATCAAACGGCCCGGCCTTTTTAATTCCCTGGGAAAGGGTATAGCTCGTAGCCAGCACATCAGCCCCGCCGAAGCGGCGGTCGGTAAGCAGTATGCCTCTGTCGGCCCCCATGGCATAAGCTTCCCGAATGGTATGCTGTGCCTGAGGCGGACCCATGCTGATCACGCTGACGCTTCCGCCATACGTTTGGCGAAGCCTGAGCGCAGTTTCCAGCGCATAAAGGTCATAAGGGTTCATTTTGGAAAGGACGCCGTTCCGCTTGAGCACCCCGGTCACCGGGTCCACTTCCACCTGATTGGTTTCCGGTACCTGCTTTATACAAACCAATATTTCCATGAAAAGCTGCCTTTCTTTGAAATATACTTACGATTCCTTGTGAAGGGCCGTCATGCATTGCCGTACCGCCCTTGCGATATGCCCGTCCGCCAGGTCCAGCGCTTTCCGGGCTTCTATAAAACCTATGCCGCACAGGAGCATCACAATGGCCACTTTGGCTGAAAACCCGCATTGTACAAGCGTACACCTCGCGGTTTCACCATCCGCGCCCGTGGCTGCACAAACGATGGACACCGCTCTTTCGATCAGCTTTTCGTTTGTAGCCTTTACGTCAACCATGAGGTTGCCATATACTTTGCCAAGCTTGACCATGACGGCCGTGGACAGCATATTGAGCACCATCTTCTGTGCCGTGCCGCACTTCATGCGTGTGGAGCCTGTGATCACTTCCGGTCCTGTGATTGGCTCAATCATAACAAAGGCATATTGCGCCATTTGCGAGCCCTTGGAACAGGTAAGGCCGATCACCGGCGCTGTAATTTCTCCGGCATATTTCATGGCCCCCAGCACATAGGGGGTCCGGCCGCTGGCCGCTATGCCAACCAGCACATCCGCACTGGAAAAGCCGATGTCCTGTAAATCAATTCTCCCTTGTTTGTCATTATCCTCCGCGCCTTCCACGGCGCGGACAAAGGCCTTTTCGCCCCCCGCGATCAATCCTACCACCAAATCACCGGAAACACCATAGGTGGGCGGGCATTCCACGGCATCCAGCACGCCAAGGCGGCCGGAGGTTCCCGCGCCGCAATACACCAAGCGCCCGCCGTGGAGCAATTTGTCATAGATCACATCTACGGCAAGCGCAATATGTTCAAGCTCCTTTTCCACCGCAAGCGCTACAAGCTGATCCTCCTGGTTGATCAGCCTCAAAATGCCCAGGGTATCTTCCCTGTCTATTTGCGCGGTGCGCGGGTTGACCTGTTCGGTATCGATACGGTTTAGCTGAATCATCCGTTTTCACTTTCCCGTCTCCGGCCTGGCAGGCCGTGATTAAACTTTGCAATACCGGTCACGATGAGCGAGTGCTGCGTTTACAGCGGCTTTGCCATAACGGCGAAGTTGCATACTATGCGCAGCCCGGCGCGCTCATAAATACGCTGCGCATGGTTTTCAAGGCCCGTAAACAGCGTGGAAAAGGCTGCGCCTTCTTGAGCAAATTCCTGCATCAGCAGATTGAAAAGCACTTCTCCGATGGAGCGGCGGCCAAAGTTTGGGTCCACACAGATGCCGGTAAACCAGCCACGCCCGCTTTTCTGCTTGTCCACAGGGCCGGTGAACCCAACGATGTGGTTTTCATATGTAGCCGCAAGAATGGGCCTGGGTCCCGAAGGTTTTATCCCGTCCGGCCACAGATCCGGATCTTCGCAGGGCACTCCCTTTTGCCAGGCGGCGGTTTCCAATTGCAATACATGCCGCCAGTATTCGCTGCCCACCCGGTCGCACATGCCGTCAAACTCATACCCAAGTTTTGCGTCGTACCGACCTGTATAGATGCCTTCAGAGGAAAGGCGCTCCCGGGCTTTATTCATGCTCTCCGGCCATGCATAATCCTTCAGATTCATGTACATGGCGATCTCATGATGCTTTGCCTCAAAGCCCATTTTTTGCAAAAATCCATAACCGTCACAATTTTCATCCACGCCGGGGGCTTTATTGTGGTCATGCCCGGGTGTGCCGGGAATCCGCCAGTTCAAATGAAGCGGGTTCGACTCGGAACATACAACGGACTTTTTGCCGGAAGCGATGAACGAATCCGAAAGAATGTCTATAAGTTTTTTCCCGATCCCCCTGCGGCGGTACGCTTTGTCCACAAAGATGAGCGTCAAATATCCCGGCGTGTTTTCGTGCGTCTGGCCCGGCAAAAAGATGTCCTTCTGCACGCCATGGACAAAGCCAATGATGTTGCTCCCGTCGGCGGCCACAAAAACATGCATATTGGGCTTCATGAAATCATTTTCAAAAATGCTTTCCGAAAGGGGGCTGTATACCACTTCGCCGCTTTCGCAGGAGTGATTGAACAGATTAACAACCTGGCCTACATCTGACGATTCCATGGGACGAAAGACGACGGTGTTGTCCATACTGCTTCTCCTTTACCTGTACAGCAGGAAGGGCTGAACGGCCTTTGTGAATGCGTCAACTTGGGGAGCATGCTTTGATACAAGCTCATCGGCGGATAGCTTTCCAAGGCGGAAATTATCGGTGCCCAGCAGCTTATCCAGCGAGTGGGTCTTTCCCTGATCCCAGCTCAGATACTCCAGCTTGCCCGGATACATATCCCGTATGATTTCCATTAGCTTAAGCCCAGCCAGAAATACCTCCGCCTCTTCCCGGTTTAAAACATGCATCTGCACGCCGTGGCACAGTTGGCCCTGGTGCTTTGAGAAGGTGGGTTTGAAGGAAGTGCGCCTGAAATGCACGCCCACAAGGTTCAGTTCCGCCATGCGCTTTTCCAGTTTGGAAGAATCGATCCAAGGCGCGCCGATCACTTCAAAAGGCAGCGTGGTGCCGCGGCCTTCCGAAACGTTCGTTCCCTCAAAGATGCACGTGCCGATGTAGACAAGCGCGGTATCAAGCTTCTGGCAGTTGGGCGACGGGGCCACCCAGGGCAAATCTGTATCGTCCAGGTACATGTCCCGCTTCCAGCCTGTGAGCGGCGCTACCGTCAAATCCAGGTCAAGCTTCAAATAATGGCGTACATACTGCGCATATTCGCCGATGGTCAAGCCATACTGGGTGGGCAATTCATAGTCGCCCACAAAAGAACGGAAGTTAAGGTCAAGGATGGTGCCGCAGCGCTTTACCCCGCCGATGGGGTTGACGCGGTCCAGCACCAGCATGCTCTTGCCGGCCTTGGCGCACTCCTCCATGGCATAGGAAAGGGAATACAGGTAGGTGTAGAACCGTGCGCCTACATCCTGAATGTCAAATACAAGCACGTCAAAGGTATCCAGCATTTCCTGTGACAGGCGGTGGGATTTGCCGTACACGCTGTACACCGTTACACCGGTCTCCGGGTCCACATAGGTTTCAATCGCGTCTCCCGCCTGGGCATCGCCCCGCACGCCGTGC
The DNA here is from genome assembly GCA_023415715.1 of Bacillota bacterium. Taxonomy (GTDB): domain Bacteria; phylum Bacillota; class Clostridia; order Christensenellales; family Aristaeellaceae; genus JAEWAH01. The sequence goes on along the minus strand of JAEZJP010000104.1, from coordinate 4,225 downwards.
TCGCAGCCAAACAGCGCGCTTAAGCCATACCGTTCATGCAGTATATCGATGGTGCTGCGCAAATCATGGTCGATACCGGTGGGATTGGTCATCAGGCCGATGCGCCGCCCGCGGAGTATCGCGTCATACTTTGCAATGGAGTCCAAGCCGCTGAGTACATGTGCTTTCATCCCTGTTCCCTCCTCAAATTATAAACGGTAGACTGCATAGGGCACGTTTTCACGGCGGGCTGCATAGCGGCTTTCCTTCATGCAATCAAAGGAAGCGTTCAGCTCCCGCCGTTCAAAAAGTTCTCCGATACCAAGTTCCATCGCATCTTTGGCAAAAGCGTCTATCAGCGCGTTCCTGCCCGGGTACGCCATCGGCAGGGATGCAAGGTAAGCGAACCTCACCGACAGTTCTTCCCGCCTGATGCGCTCCAGGTGTATAGGATCGGTGGTTGCCGCCAGCGCCGCAGTGAACAAAATCATCCCTTCGGTCAAAAAAGCCTCTGTCAGATAAGGTGCGTCCGCGCCGTCAAACAGGCTCATGTGCTCCTCAGTTACAGCATCATAGCACAAGGCAAGATATTTCATCAGCGCCCCGGCGGCCGGTTCCCCATAATAGCCGCGCACAAAGCGCGATTTCAATTCCTCCACATCCTCGTCAGGATTCCATAAAAGCTTTGAAAGCAGATATATCTTCAGCGGGGCAAAGGCGCTTGCCTTGCCCAAAGCATAATTGCCCTGTTCAAACACACCGCGAACATTTTGATCTCGGAACAATTTCAAATTGGGCTGTATTACATGCAGGTTGGGAAAAGGCTGCAGATAATTGCAGAAGTTGGTTGTGTAATCCCATATATACAGGTTGTCACAGATCTCCGCCCAGCCGGCAAGATCCTGTTTGAAAAGTTGTCTTGCGGGTACAAATTTCCTGGAGCTGGTGGTTTCCACATCGATTTGTTCCACCGCATAACCACACGCAACCATCGGGTGGGAAAAACAGCATTCGATGGCACACAGCCTCACGATCACATTGGACCGCGGACGGATGGTTTTTGGCGCCTTGCGGCAGTAAAGATACGCAAAGGTATGGATGAAGTTTTTCGGAAATTCGCTTCGCACCGCATCCGCCACGGCGTTCACAAAGGCGATCATGGTGCCGGCTCGGCTTCCCTCCTGCTCATCCAGCGCTTTGCAGGATGGGCATTCACACGGGCTGTACCAGTCGTTCATGGCCACGGAAAAGATGGTACATTCCCTGTTTTCCCTCATCCAGCGCAGCACACGCTCAATCACAATACGGAGCACATCGGGATTTGTCAGGCATAGCTGGCTCTTTTCGCATTTGCGCACTCCGCCTATCATGGAAAAGTACTCAGGATGCGTATCGAAGAATTCCTCCGGTGGCACCAATTTTTCAAACGTATGGCTGTAGTTGAAGAACATCACGCGGCCGCCCCATTCGGGTGGGATATCGGCCCGTGCTGAGTTCAAACGCATCTTCAATGCAAACCGCCCGTTCAGAGCGCCGCGCCAGTATACATCCCGGTAGTCAAACGCAGGTGCTCCGGTAAATGAGTGAACCGGAAGTTCAATATGCTCCGCACTCGGGATGATCTCGCAGTCCTCCGCAAGAAACTGGCATCCCAGGCTTTCCAAAAAAGCATACGCCCCGTACACGGCGCCGCGTACGCTTCCGCTTTCAATATCAATTTCCTTTTCAGATACCTCCACCGAATATCCTTCGCCGCCCGCTTTGGTTACGCGCACATGGATCGGATAACCATGATCGCAAGGTTCATGTCCCATTATCATGGTGATATAGCGGGATAGTTCTTCGGCGGCAAACGGCACATCCGACCGTATCGTTACATTATCCGGCAACTGCATAGAGGTTTCTCCTGAAAAGGGGGCTTGGCATATAACCAAGCCCCCCCATTATTAATGTTTGGGCCAGCTTGCGGGGATCGAGAAAAAAGATTTTCTTTTCCCGGTATTACTTTCCGCTCAGCTTCGCGTACGCAGCGGCGCCCTGGTCGATGATATCCTGGAGGCCCCTTGCCTTAAGGTCTCCATATTGCTTCATGAAATCGTCCACGGTAATCTGGCCGGCGATGCACTGGTCGCGGATGACACATACGCCTGCCGTGATTGTCTCGGCGCGGTATTCAGTGTAGGCGTCGGTTGAAAGGGTCTGCGGCATGGGATAGTAGAAGCCGTTGTTTACGACGGCCAAGCCATTGTAGAAGGACTGGGAGGCATCATCCAGTTGATCGGCGGATTTGCCGGCGAACAAGCATTGGGTGAACGCGTCGGTCAGCCACTTGCCGCCGAAGGGTTCAAACTCCATGCCGGCCAGACGGTAATCCACAAATCCGTTGGAAATGTATTCCGGACGCAGCACGTACTTGCCGTCCACCACGTCATGATGCTTGCCTTCCACGCCATAGTTGTACAGCACGATGCCTTCGTCGCTGAAGTTCCAGTTGAACAGCTTGAGGATGTCTTCCACCTTGCCGGCTTCCTGGGCAGCGGTGGTGATGCACCACACGGGGGTAACGGCGGCGCGTTCCTGGGTCATGCGGTCTCCATGAGGGCCGGTGATGGGAGGCACGCAGGTCCACAGGGCATCCTTGTCTCCGCCTTCACGGTTGGAATAGGTGGAGAGCTTGGCGCGCTCCGCCCAGGTCATGCAGGTGCCAACCAGGTTGCTGTCCATAGCGGTGAACAGTTCGGCCTGGGTACGGGTCGCAAATTCGGGATCAAGCAGGCCTTCTTTGTACAGATCCTGAACCGCCTGCAGGAATTCGGGGAAGCGGGGATGTTCGTACACCAGCGTGTAGGTGCCGTCGTCCAGCACGCAGAACTGGGTATCGGCGGAGGCGGCGATGCCAAAGGCGTTGAGCAGGCTGGCTACGCAGCGCTCGCCATTGTCGCCCTTTTCCAAAGCCAGGGGGATTTCATCATTGGGATCGCCGTTGCCGTTCAGGTCCTTGTCACGGATGGCGCGCCACAGCGTGAGCCACTCTTCCCAGGTTTCGGGGGCCTTCAAGCCCAGTTCATCCAGCCAGTCCTGGCGGACCATTACGGATTGGGAACCGGGAACGTCCACGATGGTGGGGATGGCATAAATGTGCCCATCCGCGGAACGCCATTTGTCCATACGGTTTTCACCGACGGCGGCCACGATGTTGGGGATCAGGTCCATGTAATCATCCAGCGGAATGATCGCGCCTTCGCTGACCAGGTTGGATATGCCGTTGGGGCCGGCGTTGATAATGTCGGGCAGCTTGCCGGAAGCCAATACGGTAGCCAGCTGGGTATCATAATTGTCCGCCACGCGCCAGTCGATGTTGATGCGGGCATTGGTGCGCTCCAGGATGGTGGGGAAGTAATAGGTGCCGTCGAACTCCTTGGGATAGTTGTTGAAGTGGATGCCCATACCGGTAATCTGCAGTTCTTTGTCGAAGTACAGATTAGGGCTTTTGTCAGCCAGCGCGGAGCCGACAGACAGCGCAAGGATCAGGGCCAGGAGAATCGCCAGGGTCTTTCTCATGCAGGTAGCCTCCTCCAAGTAGTATTATGTGTACGGGATTCCATCCCGCAGAAAACATGTCAGCCTTTCACGGAACCCAGCATGACGCCGCTGATGAAGTACCGCTGCACAAAGGGATACAATATGATCATGGGAATCATGGACACAACCAGCACACCGGTGCGCATCTGCTGGCCCAGCGCCGCCGCGCCTGAGGTAGTGACATCACTGGCAGCGGACACGTTATGGATGGATGCCTCGGCATTGAGCACCAGTTCCTTGAGGATCAGCTGCAGCGTGAAATTCTGCCTGCTGGAAAGGAAAAGCAATGAGTTGAGGTAATCATTCCAATGGCCCACGATGATCCACAATGCTACCGTGGCCAAAACCGGTTTGGACAGGGGAATGATCAGCCTGAAAAGGATCAGGTAGTCGTTCGCGCCGTCGATGCGGGCAGATTCCACAATGGATACGGGGATGGACTGGAAATAACTGCGGACGATGACCACATTGTACGCTACCAGCGCGGAGTTGACGATCAGCGCCCACAGGCTGTCTTGAAGGCCCAGTTTGCCAATGGTCAAAAATGTGGGTATGATGCCGCCGTTAAACCACATGGTGAACAGGATCAATATGTTATAGAACTTTTTGCCATAGAAATCGCCGAATGCCAGCGGATAGGCGGCGATGCAAGTGAGTATCAAAC
>JAEZJP010000005.1 GCA_023415715.1 Bacillota bacterium | reverse complement strand
TCCGCTGGCGTGACCTGGGAGCAGCTCAAGACCTATAACGTATCATGAGGCGGTGACAGGCTATGAAGCAAGGCAAAATGTGGTCCATGGAAGCAAACGGCCAGGAGCAGTTCGCGCCTGAAACCCTCGCCACCGCGGTATATATGGACGAAACGGAACAGAAGACCGTCGCGCAGGCCATTGACGAAATGGAACTGACGCCCGGTCCCCCCGGTCCTGCCGGATCGACCGGCCCGCAGGGACCTGCCGGAACAGATGCGACAGTCACAAAGACGGCCGTGGAAAATGTGCTGACGGGGAATATCACATCCCACAGCCATACGCCCCAGCATATCGGGGCTGCCCCCGTCAGCCACACACACACCAAGGCCAATATTACCGACTTTGCGCATACACACACGCCGGCGGAAGCAGGCGCGGCCCCTTTAAGCCACAGCCATAATTATGCCGCGTCATCATCTGCAGGCGGGCCTGCCAATGTTCTGCTCGGTTCATATACCAGCAGTGGCGGGCAGCAAGCGCCAAATTATTTTGGAAGAAACAGAGTCGGCTGCCTGATGATGAATACGCCAGTCAACGGGGATTACAACTATAAGGATTGGCTGATCATGGATGGGTATAGCGGCGATGACGTGGGCGGTGGAACCGCTATCGGCGTGGATCGGCAGTCTATGCGAGCCTTCATCATGGGCAGCGATGCTGTGCGTTCGTCCTGGTCACGCTCCGCTGAATTGGCCACAACGGTGAACATCGTCAACCTGGTTTACCCGGTGGGCAGCATCTACATGTCTGTCAATAGCACCAACCCCGGCAGCCTTTTCGGCGGGACCTGGGTGGCATGGGGCACAGGCCGGGTCCCTGTCGGCATCAATACCGGAGATGGCAATTTCAACACCGTGGAAAAGACTGGCGGTGAATCTACACACGTACTTTCAGGCAATGAGATGACCTGGCACAACCATGCCCAGGATGCCCATAACCACAGTCAGGACGGCCATACCCACTCGCAGGATTCCCATAACCATAATGTTATGGTTGGTATCACGCACACGGATGGCGAGGTACGCACTGGTGAGTATCTGCAAAGCACGAACTTATATTATGGCAGCCACAAAAAGCGGTACACACCCTACCAGGATGCGGCGCAGCCGTACATCTACGGAGCAACGCCTTACATCTATCCCAACACACCAGCCATCGGCTATGCCGGCGCAAGCTGGGCGCATAACAACCTGCAGCCCTATATCACCTGCTACATGTGGAAACGGACAGCATAAGGGGGAACTGCTTATGAAGATTCTTTCGGGAAGTGTTCAAATCCAGGCGCTGGGCGCCTTTGAGGAGCATGCATACCAGGATGGGATAAGCAGGCGGGTGCTGCGCATTCACATGGCTGAGGTACCCACGCCGGTGCAGTTGGAGGCAATCTGTTCGGGTCAGGTGACCATCCAAGATGACACCGGGCATGTTACAGGTGCCTATGAAGGGTTTAATACGGTGCATGAGTGCTATCTGGCCTTGGGCGTATACGAGCCTGCCGAGAAGGAAATTATCGTTCAGAGGACCAGGGCCTTAAACGCCGAACAGGAGCTACTGGCCCTGCGGGTAAAGGCCACCGAAGCCGAACAACGGCTGACCGTTATACAGGCGGAGCTTGATAACGTCAAAGCGGAGAGGGCCGCCTTGCAAAGACAAAGCCAGCCTGATGCCCCAGGTTCTTTTCCTGTGATTTGATGAAGGAGGAGTTTTCTAATGGCTAACACACCAAGGCTCGGCCTTCGCCTATTGGAGGCCACGGACGTTGCCAACTATGAACTGATCAACGCGGTCCTCCAGATGATTGATGAACTGGTGGCAAAGCAGGATAGCCTGGCAGGGGAAGCAGGGCATACCCACAGCGGCGCCGATGGAAACGGCCCTAAAATTGCCTATGCCAACCTGACCGGAACACCCGCATCCCTGCCTGCCAACGGCGGTAATGCCGACATGGTTGACGGCAAGCATGCCAGCGACTTCGCCCAGGCATCCCATTCCCACAATGCGGCTACCACGTCGGCTGCCGGGTTCCTATCGGCTGCGGACAAAACAGCCCTGGACCTGCTGGCAAGCCGGGTGGACCAGGCGCTCAAAACCACATCCAATCCTACTTTCAACATTGTCACGGCAAACAAGGTGATCGGCGCCGTGTACGCATAGGGGGTGTGAATCTTGCCGCAGATCACGCTGACAATTCCGAACTTTTCAATTAACAGCACGTTTCACACCTACAACATATATGGATCGATAAGCTACTCGACGCCGACTACCGGCAAAAAGACATTCTCCTTCGCAACGAGCCAAATTCCTGCGGGATCCGTTATCAACTCAGCCTTACTGAACGCCAGCTGGGGCGGGAGCTTGTATGGAGGAACCGCCAAGCAGGCGGGCTCTACCAGCAAGACAAACGTGGATGTCACCTCCCTGGTTGCGGCCGGCGTGGATACTCCGATTGAATACACATTCAAATCCAGTACGGGCGGCTCTACAGATGGCGACCATTCCAGCACCTTGTCGTTTTCCGACTGCCAGATGGTTGTGAATTATACGCTTCCAAATAGCGCACCTGGCAATCCCCCCTGGGCCAGCGTGTCGCCTTCCCTGTATGAAAGCGGACAGGTGAACATCTCCTGGGGCGCCGCGAGCGATGCCGAGGGAAATATTACGGGTTACCGGGTGCAATGGGCTACATCCAATGATGGAGCGAACTGGACCGGCTTTAGCACCCTTGGCACCTTTACGGGAACCGGTGCATCAGACACACCGGGCATTGGCCGGGGAGCCTACGAAAAGTACCAGGTGTGCGCCATTGACGCTTACGGGGCGGAAAGCGGCTATACCCAGACCAACGCTGTCCGAAGGAACAGCCTGCCCAACGTGCCGGGCTCGCTCAGGTTTCATATTGGCGGCGGCGGATACTTCTACAGCAGCCTGCAATGCCTTTGGAACAATGGCGGAGACCCGGACGGCAACTTTTCCGGTGTGTATATCCGCCTGGCAAGGTATAACCATGATTCAGGCGCCGGCGCGGTGGGCTGGGCATGGCTGGATACGAATTGGGTGTGGCTGGACAATGTATCCAGCTTTACCATTACCAGAGCGCAGCTTGCGGCGAAAGGAGCCAAGGCAGGGGATGCCATCGCATTCGGCCTGGTAGCCCAGGATACATTGTCGGCACAAAACTGGGACGCTGCCGGCATGACCGCGTCGGGCTACGTATACCTGGCTGCCGACCCCACCGCCCCGTCTACCTTCACGGCTTCGCCCGCCATACAGGAGAGCGGCGTCACCTTAAGCTGGAGCGGCGCGAATGGCAACGGGATCGCCATTGCGGGCTATGATATAGAATACAAAACATCCTCCACGTCCGGCGGTGCTGAGGGAACGGACGGCTACGCCGCCGCGGACGGTTCGCCCTACTCCACATCTTACGCATCGGGCAGCAAGACAGATCCGGCAGTCATCTCACGGGGCTATTACGAAAGATGGCGCATCCGTACCCGCAATGCTGACGGCGCGGTCAGCGGCTGGGCATACAGCAACATCACCCGCAAAAACAGCGCCCCGGCCGCGCCCGATGTAACGGCGCCGGTATCATTAAAAACGATCTATAACAGCCAGCCGCGCATTCTGGCCGCTGTAGGCAGCGATGCGGACGCACACAGCCAGACATTGGCGGCTGCGGGATACACGGCCAGCAGCGGCGGAGCACAGGCACCGGGCAGGAAGCTGGTGCTGCGCAAGTCCAGCGCGGCGGCTGCCGGTTCGCAGACCGTTTCCGTAACATCCACCGATATCATGGGCGTTTTAAGCAGCGCTGCAGCAAGATCCTTCACCTATGCGGTCCCCGCCTGGACAGACCCCGGCCTTACCGCCGGGGAAACGCCTGTAAAGGCGGTACATATGACGGAACTGCGGGCAGCGGCGGACAACGTACGGGCCTATTATGGCATGGCGGCTTACCCCTGGGCCGGGGCAATCACTGCGGGCATTACAGGTATAGCAGGCTGGACAGGTCATGTGGCCGAGCTGCGGACCGCCATTGAGCAAGTGGCGTCCTTGGTGAATGGCTGGGACACGACAGGCAGCACAAATGATATCGCATTGCCGGCCTGGATTGCCATCAATGAAAACAGGCCTTCGGCGGCAGTCATTGCGCAGCTGCGGGATGTGATTCCGCTTCTTTAGAAAAACGAAATGATTACTTAATGAGGGAGCAGGCGGTACGGCCTGCTCCCTTTTTTTGTAATCCTTGAATGTCACTCTGATCTTTCCGGTTCAGCCTATCAAATCATTCATCTCATGCACGGTTTTCAGCATGGTTTCAATATTTTCCAAAGGCGAATCAGGCATGATGCCGTTGCCCGCTGCAAAAAGCAGGCCCCCGTGCGGTTTGTATATCGTTTTTGCGGCAGCCGCGATCCCGTCGCGTACTTGCTGCTGCGTCCCTTCAGGCAGCAGATGCTGAACGTCGATGCCGTACAGGAATGACAGCCGGCTGCCGAACTGTTCGGCCGTCTTTGCGCAGTCCATGCAGCCCGCCTGGACCGGATGGAACACGTCAAGCCCAGCCTGAATCAAGTCCTCCATCAAAAGCGTATTGTCGCCGCAGGAATGCAGGAAAAAATGCAAGCCCTTTGCGTGGGTATAGGCGATGATCTCTTTATACAGAGGGAAGTACAACTCGTGAAATACCGCGGGCGACATCATGGGGCCTCTTTGATGCCCCAGATCGTCGCTGGTGAAGATGCCGTTCACGCCGCATGCCGCAAAGCGGTCGATGATGCGCTTGTGGTAATCAAGCATTATCCGCCCCAGACGCTTCAAATCATCCATGGCGTCGTAATAGTCATACATCAGGTTTTCCATGCCGCGTATCGACCAGAACCGCTCGTGGAACACCCGCCAGAAGCAGCCGAGAACATAGCGGTCGCCGGCGTTTTTGACCGCCTGTTCCACGTTATCGAATATGCCCGGCTCCATGGGATCGGGCATATGCTTTTCAAACTCGTCAAGCTCCGACCAATCCTCCAGCAGCACGCACGCTTTGCCGATGGAATGGGTCGCTTTGCCGGTATAATCCTTGAAGCCCCAGCGGTACTCGGGGTTTAACGTATTCGAGACCGTTTCCTCGGGCGCGTTGTAAAACGAACCGATGATATCGTCGGGGTATGTTAGCTCCAGACGTTTCAGGGCTTCCGGGCCATATTTATCTATCAGGCCGTTTCCCCACCACAGGCACATAAAGGTTGGGACCACCCCATCCTTTGCCCTGCGCTCAATTGCTTCGATCACCTGCTGTTTGGTATAAGGGGCCCGCATAGGAAGGTCTCCTTTCGGTGAATTGTGAAAAGAGCAAATCCAATTGCCTCCATTTTAAATGAACAGCAGGCACAACGCAATAGGTCAAAACTACTCCTTGATGGACCCGATCATGATCCCATGCACGAAATACTTCTGCAGGAAAGGATACACGCACAGGATAGGCACCGTTGCCACCATGACCGCCGCCATTTTCAGGCTTTCGGAAGGGATGGCCTGCTTTGCCGCTGCCCGCAAATCTATGGCCCCGCGGCTGTTCATGGCTGCGCTGGCATTGAGAATTTCCCGCAAAAGGTACTGCAAAGTGAACAGCTTTTCGTTGCGGGTGATAAACAGCATGCAGGCGTACCATTCGTTCCAGTAGCCCACGGCCAAGTATACGATCATCGTGGCAATGATGGGCATGGACATGGGCAGTATGATGCGGAAGAACACCGTAAAGTCGTTCGCCCCGTCGATCTTGGCCGACTCCTCCAGCGATTCCGGGATGGACATGAAGGAATTGCGCATGATGATCAGGTTCCAGGTGGCAATGGTGCCGGGAATGAACAAGGCAAAGAAGGTGTCGGTGAGCTTAAGGTTTTTGACCACCATATACCAGGGGATCAGGCCGCCGTTCACCAGCATGGTAAAGAACACAAAGAACATAAGGCCCTTGCGGTAGGGCAGGTACTTTCTGGACAAAGCGTAAGCGCCAAGGGACGTAAAAAACAGTGTGTTGATGGTTCCAACCACCGTCAAAAGCGTAGTAGACTTCAGCGAGGTGGTAAATTTCTCACTGGAACCGAACAGGTACTGGTAGTTGTACAGCGTAAGCTGCGAAGGAAGAAACTGAAACCCCTTGGCGGCGATCTCCACCTCCGGGGTAAAGGAAGCGATGGCGATCAAAAGAAACGGAGCGATAAACAGCGCGGACAATGCAAGCATCAATACGGTATTGAAGATGCGGAAGGGCAGAGGCGATGCCGTAGGCTCCACCCATCTCCTTCTTTTAAAACGTGTCACCATACGCCATACTCACCCGCCTTGTTCGCAATCTTGTTGGTGATGACCACCAGAATGAAGCTGATACCGGACTGGAAGATGCCCATGGCTGTGGCCAGTGAAAATTCGCTTCGCTGCAAGCCCCTGCGGTAAATGGCAAAGTCCAGAACATCCACAGTCTTGTAAAGGGGTGTATTTGCGCCCACCAGGGAATAAATCTGCTGGAAGTTGCCGTTCATCATACCGCCCATGCTTAAAATAAACATGACGATAATGGTGGGAAGTATGCTTGGCAGCGTGATATACAATATCTGTTTCAGGCGGCCGGCGCCATCGATGACGGCAGCCTCGTACATTTCCGTGTTGATGTTGGCAATTGCGGCCAGGTACAAAATCGAACTGAAGCCCACCGATTTCCAGATGTCGGTCAGCACCAGCAGACCCCGCCACAGATCGGGGCGGATGTACCACTTGGGCGGCACAATGCCCAGCTTTATCAAAAACGAGTTCAGCAGGCCGTAATTGCCGTTGATCAGGGAATACAAAATAGCGCTGATAATCACCCAGGATACAAAGTGCGGCAGGTACGAAATGGTTTGCACCGTGCGCTTGTATTTTTTGCTGCGGATCTCGTTTAGGAGCAGCGCAAACAGGATTGGCATGGGAAAACCGATCAGTATTTTATATATGTTGATAACAACCGTATTGGTCACCAGGCGGCCAAAATCGGGCAGGGAAAAGAGCGTCTTGAAATTCTGCCAGCCCACAAAGGCGCTCCCCTCAAAGCCCTTCCAGGGGATGTAATTAAAAAAGGCCATACGAAGGCCCCACAACGGCGCGTAGTTGAAGATCAGCAAAACGGCTGCCGTGGGCAGGAACATCAGGTACAGCAGCTTATGCTTTTTGATGTTGTAAAGAAAGCCGTGCTTTAACATGGGTGACCCCTTTCCTGGCCTGTGCTTGGGAAGCCGGGAGAGGAAGGAAGAGCCTTCCTTCCCCTCCCATAAGGCAACTTACTTCTGCGCTGCCAGCCATTCGTTGTACTGGCGGGTATATTCTTCCACCAGCTCATTGCCGCCGGTAGCATACCAGTTTTCCACGATGCTGTCAAAGTCGTCCAGACTACTTACGCCCACGACAATGTTGAACATGTTCTCAAACAGATCGATGGGGGTATACATGCCGGTATTTGTGGTATCCACCGTGAAGCCTTCCAAGCCGGTCTTGATCAGTTCCGCCGTGGCATACTCCTCATTCAATGCGTTGTGAATGTTCTCCGTGGCGGGATCGGTGTTCTCCATGGGTTTCAAAGTGTCCAGGAACTCCCAGGAGAGGGGGCGGTAGATGTCATTGTAGGGAGCGTTTTCCGAGGTGATGTTTTCGGGATAGCCCCATTTGTCGCCTTTGTCGATCCAATGCTTGCCTTCGATACCCATGTCGCACAGGCGGTAGAAGTCCGGCTCGGCGATCATCTTGTTGAAGAACTGCACGATTTCCTTGGCAATCTTGCTGTCCTGGCGGATCCACAGCACGCGGCCCACGCCGTAGGACACGGGGAAGGATTTCACGCCCTGGTCGTTCTTGGGAACGGGCATGAAGTCGGCCGTGGCATTGGGGAAGTTGGCCAGCAGCGCATCCCTGGACCAGATCAGAGCCCGGTGGGGATCGCAGAACCAGATGCCCACGCGGCCGGAGGTCCACAAAAGCGTTTGGCTGTCATCGTTGCCGGACAGGAACTCCGGGTCAAACCAGCCGCTGTCCACCCATTTTTTGTACAGGGCGATCATGTTCTTGTATTCGGGCAGCGTCATGGAGGGGACGACTTTGCCATCTTTGCTCAATACCCATTCGGTCATCTGGGAGGCCTGGCCGCTGACGGCGCCCTGCAGGAAGGGATCGGAGAACCAGGGCAGGCCCGTGGCGGGGAGCATGTCCGGATAAGCTTTTTTGAAGACTTCCATCACATTTTCCAGTTCCGCGATGGTGGTGGGCATATTCAGGCCCTGTTCCTTTAGCAGGTCTGTGCGGATGACGCAGCCCTGCCAGCGCCACTGGTAGTAGTCGGGAATGAATACGATCTCACCCTTGGTGTTGGTGCAGGGGATCCAGGCTTCCGCGGGGATCTTTGCAAGAAGGTCCTTGCCGTACTCGTTCAAAAGGTCGTTCAGCGGCATTACCAGATCGCTGCTGGTGGCATACTTCATGGCGTCGCCGATGTTCATGGTGGCGGCATCCAGCTGGTCGCCGCTGGCCAAAAGCACGTTCAGCTTTTCCAGGGAACCGTCGGTAGGTACAACGATCCAGTCCAGGCTCAGGTCGATGGAGCCGGCGATTTCCTGCTCGATGGCCTGGCGTACTTCCTTTAGGTCCTCCTCTGTGGAAGTGTTGGACCAGGGGGTGAACAGCACAAAGGGCTGCGCCGCCAGGGCGGAAGCTGGCAGCAGGCTTAGAACCAAACATGCGGCAAGAACGAGGGTAAGCAATTTCTTCAACACGGTACTTTCCTCCTACAATTTAGTGAGTCATCCTTTTGGCTGACCGCTGGGCAGTTACCTTCTTCCCCCCCTTTTTTTCTGCTTTGCGGCTGCAAATCTTCTATTCTAAAAGGATAAACGTTTATCCTTCCAGTACAAATAAACGCGGCCCTCCCATGAATGAGCCGTCCACGCATTCTCTGTTCCCAGTATACTCCATTCCCCGCATGAATACAAGTGGAAATCATGAAAAATCCGTATCTGGAGGATGCAAATTCCAACCGTTATGATGAAAAACCCAGGATATTGTGCTGCATTTCTGAAAGAAAGAATGGAAAACCGCCTTGGAGATAAACGTTTATTCTTTGTCAAATACAGCTAAGTCTCCCATTTCCCATATGTTGGAACGACTTATCCATTTTCCCGGAATGCTTTTCTTTATGATGAAAGCAACGTGTAAAGCCTTTTCGCTGTTTCCATAAGCAGCAGCCTTTGGGCAGGGGATACATTTTCTTCATGATATTTTACAAGATTGTTTACACCCTCCAAAGGAATCGGCTTTGGCGATTCCCCATACATCCGCTCGGCGTTTACTGCGAAGATTTTTTCAAGCACCGCCTGGGGCAGATTAAGCCCCCGGCCCTGAATATCCCACACCTTCACAGGGCCCGGCTGGGTGACGGTGCATTCGATCAGCCCCACCAGCGTTTCATTGAGGCCGCTTATAAAATCTTCTTCGTTATCGGTAATGTCGGTGCCAAAGAGGATGCGGTCCTGGTACGTAATGAAAAAATCCCGCCACATATCCGGTTCGCGAAGGAAATGGCCATACATTTCCGTGCCCGGCGTTAAGTCAAAGCGCAGGCCGGGATACGTATCCATCATGCGCCTGGCGTGATCCATATCATCCGCCGTAAAATAAAAGTGGGCAAGGCACACCTGCAAATGCGGATGTTTTGATAGCACCCGTTCCGTCTGCGCGTACAACGCTTCCAGTGCAGGAAAGGAGGGATCGGTATACAGCCAGCCGTTTTGTACCGCAAAGGCCGGGGCCAGCTTTTCATCCCAGAAGGTGGCGGGATCGCCCACGTGCCAGAGGATTGGGATTTGCTCTTCCTCCAGCAGCGAAAAAACAGGCTCCAGCTCCTCGCTGTCCATTTGAACCATCAGGTCACGGGCAAGGCCAGGCTTGCTTTCAATGAACTTGATCCCGTCAAAACCGGCTTTCATGAGAGTGCGTACATGATGAACATGCTTTTCCCCGCTGCGCTGGCCAGGCCCGTATGTAAGCCCGCCCAAAGCGTATACGTTTTTCGGATGAAGTGCTTTGGCCAAAAGGGCCTGCAGATTGTTCAACTCCCCCGCAAAGCAAGGACAGCCTAGCACGGCGTACTTTTCAAAGCCGAAATGGTCCGCAATGACCTTAAGCATATCCGGCGCGCCGGATAAGGTGTGCATGTGGCAGTCAAAGATCTTCCGCTGCATTTGAGACCTCCCGAGCCAGAAAAGTATTTTCATGATGCCTATATACGACGTTGGCAGGAACCGGTACAGGCGGGCGATTGATAATCGCCCCTACAACCGCATGGGGTTTGTTGTCTTCACTGCCTGGGCATATAGGAGCCGTAAGTAAGGACAATACACGCATTGCAGGTGTAGGGGCATTTATGAATCGCCCGCAAAGCACCGGCTTTTGATGGTCTAAAGGATGTCTACACCCTACGATTACATACAAAACAACGCATGCAAGCTGCATGAAAGAGCATTTTTAGTTAAGCTCAAAGATATCAAAGGCGTAAGAAGGCACGCTTACAATCCCATCCTTTGCGTCAAGCGTTTTAAGCAAGGACCGTGCCCCCTTCAGTTCTTTCAAAGCAACCGTTTCCGTCTGATCACTCAAACTCACCAGTACCAGCCGGTTCACCCCATCCACATTCCTTACAAAAGCCATCACGCCGCAGCCTAAATCAAGATGGGTAATGTCCGTACCTTCGCCGATATATTCCCGGCGGGCCGCATACAAATCCCGGAAGAAGTCCCGCAATACGGGGCCTTCCTTGCCGGCGAGGGCTGGGTCCTCATCCCCCTGGTACAAAAAGGGGATGCCGTCCAGGAGCGCCATCAGCGCAAACAGCGCTTTGGCCCGGTTTGCCCCATAGACCTCATAGGCACGCTTGGACTGCCACACCCAGGAAACGGTGTCATGGTTGCCAAGGAACCGAAGCTTTTTCAATTCCTTGGGCATAGCCCTGTGCTCGATGGACAAAAAGCGCGTAAGCTCCCTGACAAAATACGCCGCGTCCTCCCGCCTTTTGTCCAGCTCTACCAGCACCCTGTACAGGTTCATGCCGTAAAACAGGTCGGTCACAGGATAATAGGCGGGAACGGGATTGAAGTTTTCCGGCATGTTCAGCGCCTTTTTGCCCATTTCCTGAAAGCCTTGTTTGATGGCTTTGGAGATGGCCACACCGCCGGACAGGTTGGAGGCGGAAGGCCGGTGATTGCCGTAAGGTTTCCAGTTGGACAGGCCGCCCATGGCGCAGTCGATGCGGGCCCCGTCAATGTCAAAGCGGCGCACATGGCTGTTCACCAGGTCCGATGTATAGCGAAGATAATCGGGGTTCGTCATGTCAAAGCTCACGCAATGCCACTCATCCTGCAAGGTAAGATCCCGCCGGCGGGAACACCAATGATCCTTTTCCCTGGCCAGAGTGTCACAAGGCGCCGGGCCGTGGGGCACGTAATCAAAGAGCACCGTAAGCCCAAGCTCATGGGCCCTTAAGGCAAACGCCCGCATGGCTTCTTCCCCGCCGTAACGCTCATCGATGACGGCTTGGTCCGTGGGGTGGTACACGCCCCGGTCAAGGTGCTCAAACACAGGCAAGATCCACACATGATTTACACCCAGCGCCTTGATGTCTTGTAGCTCCCGGGAATACTCCCACAGATTCTTTTTGCGCTGGAAGTTGTTGTCCATAGTGCCGTGGGGATGGCAGGAATACAAAACGCCTTCCCTGATGCCGTCGGTGGCCGCGTGATAGCCCAGGCTTTCAAAGAAACCCCGGATGGCAAGGTACGGGTCGCCCGTTAAAACAGGCTGCACATACAAACATCCGCAGTCAAAGCTTTGTTCAGGCTCCAGCCAGCATTCCACCGCGGCCACATAGGCGCTGACGATGGAATCGCTCGTTCTGTATGCTCCCTGGGACCACTTTTCCACAGTATCCAGGAAGAGCACGTTCATATCGCCGGAGTCATCTTTCAAATGGGTCATGCTGCCTACCAGACCGCAGGTGACCGCCGCAAACGGCTGAAGCTCTTCCGCATTAAATTCATTGCTGGGCACGTTTAAGGGAAACTCAAACATAGCACCGGCAATTTTCCGGGATGTGAGAAACGCTGTTCCGTTGATTGTGATTTTATCTTCCGATATGTTTTCCACCCGGGCAAAGACCCGAAGCACATCGCCGCACAGGTCGTAGCGCTGGCGGATGCGCACCTTGCCGCAGGAATATACGGCTTCCAGCAGGCCGTCCATCACATGAAGGCCCTCAAATACCGCGTTGTCCCCAGCGCCCGTGGGCGAAATGGCCGGCAACTCCCATGTGTTTTTTAAGTCCAGGCTGTCAAAGTGCAACAGATTCCGGGCATACGCGCCGTCCACGCCTACGTCGATACTAATGCCCTCCATAGGATATTCCCTGTCCCCTGCCGTTACGCTTAAAAGGCAGCCCGTTTCCCGTAAAAACTGATAGGCAGCCGAATCCCCCGCAAGCGTGATCCGATCCTTTTCCATGGCAATATGCATAAGGCGTACCTCCGGTTAATGTTAGCCATTGCAAGTTCATTCTTCTTATTAAACGTTTATCCCGCCCTGATTGCTCCCGCAAGTCTGTTACTGCATAGGATAGGTCATATTTGGCCGTTTGTCAACCGGATTTTTGGTTTGCCTGCCATACCGGCCCATTTTGAAATGGATTATCAGGTTGACAATTTGAAGTTAGTATCCTATACTATAACAAAAGGATAAACGTTTTTCCGCACTATTTCCCATTACATATAAAGGAGCCTTGGCATGAAGGAAAACATACTCGTTCATGGCGCAAAGCTTACCCGGGAGGATTTTTTAAAGACCATCCCTGAATTCGGCATCATGCCCTTCTGGTTCGTAAACGGGGCCATGACCTATGAGGAAATGGAGTACCAACTGAGGGAATACAAATCAAAGGGCATACCCGGCATCTATATCCATGCCCGCTTCGGCACATTAAGCAATACCGGATACCTGACGGAGGGCTGGTTTGACCGGCTTCGTTTTGCCGTGGAAAAGGCCCGGGAAATCGGATTGCAAATATGGGTATACGACGAGTACAACTGGCCCAGCGGCACAGCGGGCAAGCAGGTGATGGCATCCGATCCGAACCTCACCCAGCGCTATCTGGAGCTGGTGGAAAGCCGCATACCCGGCCAGTTTTTCACCTTTATGGAGGGTACGGACAGCCGCTACAACGACCTGGAGGAATCCGAGCCCATTTATGCCTGCGCCATTTTGGAAGAAAACATACAAAACAAGCGCTTCGAGTATGTTGACCTTATGCCCAACCTGGCTTTTGACAAGGTGATCACCTGGGAAGCGCCCAAGGGCCCCTGGCGGCTGATGTATTTTATCGAACGCCGCGCAAGCTGGTATGCCGACGTGCTTAACGAGGAAGCAACCGATAAGTTTTTGAAGCTTACTCATGAGCGTTACAAGCAGGAACTGGCCCAAAACGGGCCTATTGCCGAAAGCATCCACGGCTTTTATACGGATGAGCCGGCCATGCATTACTTTGAAGTGGCCAGGGACAACTATATCATTCCCTGGTCGAGAAGGATGTGCTTAATCTTCAAGGAGCATAACGGGTATGACCTGATTCATCACCTGCCCAAGCTGTTTTACGACTTTGGCGGCGATACCCTTAAGTTTCGGTACGATTTCTTTTCCGCGCTGAATAAACAGTATGAAAAGACGTATTTCAAGAAAATAGAAGACTGGTGCCGGGAAAACAACCTGACATTCACCGGCCATTTGCTGTTTGAGGAGTGGCTGCGGCTGCACGCCCGCACCGGCGGGAATCTGTTCACGCATTTGAAGCACCTGAACATGACCGGAGTCGACCACCTGTATCCCCGCATCGGCAACAAGCAGATGCCCGACGAGCACGTGGCCATAAAAATCGCTTCCTCCGCCGCCCACCAGTTCGGCTCCACAAGGCTTTTATGCGAAAGCATGGGCGGCGCTTATTGGGACTGCACCATGGAGCGGATGAAGTGGATCGCCGACTGGGAGTATGTGTTGGGCGTGAACCTGTTCAACCCCCACGGCTTCCACTATTCCATCGAGGGGGAGCGCAAGCGGGACTGGCCGCCCTCCATGTTCTACCATCATACCTGGTGGCCGCAGTACAAGCATTTCAACGATTACGTATCCCGCATGGGCTACATTTTAAGCAGCGGCCACCATGTGGCCAAGGTTGCGATGCTGTACCCCATCAACTCCATCTGGGCCCATTACACCCCGCAGGCGGCAGACCTGGAAAGCGCCTTCATCCAAAGGGAATTCAATTACATCACAGACCGGCTTTTGCGGCTGCATGTGGACTTTGACTATCTGGATGAAGACGTGATGGACGATTGCGAAATTGCGCAAGGCCGTATCACCATCCGCGGGGAAAGCTATGAATGTTTGATTCTGCCCGGCGTGACCCACATCAAGGAAAAAACGCTCAGCCGGCTGGAATCGTTTGTGTTGGGCGGCGGCAAATTGATTGCCGACGGCCTGCTGCCCATGGACGTTATTGAAGGCAGTACTGAAAATTTCAGGGAACGCGTTCAGGCGCTGTTCGGGCAGGACCCGGCTTTGGTGCATGAATCCTTTTTGAAAGGCACGCAAGTGCCGGATGCTAAAATTTTCGCCCACGGGCAAAAGGGAAAAGCCATCCTCTGCCCGGCCGGCTTTGAAAAAGGCGACAACCTGCCCTATTTGGAAAGTATCATCCGGTCCTGTGTGGAAAGCGAGATCTTCATCGATCAGGAGGAAGTTTTTTACCTTCACCGGGTAAAGGACGGGGAGGATTTCTTCTTCCTTGTGAATCCCACCCAAAAGACGCTTACGGCTAAGGTGCGCATCCGCGGAGCTTTTTCTCCGGAGCTATGGAACCTGGAAACCGGCGGGATATCCCCTGTTGCCCCCTGCACCATGGCGGATGGATTTACCTGCTTTGTACTAACCCTTCCGCGCACCGGATCCGCTATGATCCATCTCATGCCGGCCCGGGAAAAGTACATCAGCGATACGAACCTTACCGTGACAAGCTTTGATGGAAACAGCGTGGCCGCCTATGGCCGCGTGCCTACAGGCGATGCCTATGTAACAATAAACGCCTCTGGCCAGGAATTGAACTATGCGCAGCCCGCCGAATGCCCCCTGCCCTTATTCACCCCCAAAGACATCTTCAAAGTTCACATGCACAGCCCGAATGCCCTGATCCTGAACCGCTGGAAGGTGCATTTTGAGGATGAAACTGTCTGCGCTCAACATGTGAAGTCGCTGGATACATCAAAACCCGGCTGGATGGATTTTGTCATGGGCTGCTGGGAGCTGCAACTGCCCACCGAGCGCGCATCGCGCACCTATCCCGCAACACTGTGGTATGTTACGACATTTTCCTGCGAAACGAAGATTGAAGACCTTGCTATGTTGATCGACGGCTTCAAGGGCGATTATGAGATATACCTGAACGGCAACAGGATTACGGAAAAGCCAGTGCGGAGCTATCTGGACGCCGAAATCCTGTCTCTGCCCCTTCGTGATGCCGCAGCCTGCGAAAACACCCTGGCGGTGCGCATGAAGGTTTTTGGCAAAAACGGCGGCATACTGGATCTATTGAAGCTGACCGGCACCTTTACCGTAAAGGATGATGTGATCTGCGCTTCCACAAACACTCTCCGCTATGGGGACTGGTGCAAACAGGGCTACCCCTACCTTGCGTCTATGGTGGATTATGAGAAGGAGATCGTATTGCCCGACGGGTACCTTGGCAAGATTCTCCTTCTTAGCGCTGATGTGGGGGACGACCTGTTCGAGGTATTCGTGGACGGCGAACATGCGGGTCTCAGGATGTGGAGCCCCTATGTGCTGGATATTACGCCCTTTGTAAAATCAGGCCGCTTCACGCTATGCGTGCGGGTGGTTAACACCATTGCCAACCTGCTGACAAAGCAGGGCAAAGAATCGGGGCTCCGGTCCTTGACCATCACCCCCTTTGACAGGTATAATTTCCTATTAGGATAAATAGGCGGGGGCGGTTACATGGCGGTTACCATCAAGGATGTGGGCAAAGCGGCAGGCGTTTCCATTGCCACGGTGTCCAAGGTCCTCAACGGGGATTACAGCAAGGTGAGCACCGAAACGCGGGACCGGATACAGCGCCTGGCCGATGAGATGCATTACCGCCCCAACATGCTGGCCAGGAGCCTTGTTTCCCAGAAGTTCAATATGCTGGGCCTGATCGTCCCCGATATTTCCAACCCGTATTACGCGGAAATGGCCAGGGGGATGACGGACGAGGCGCTGCGCTTTGGATATCTCGCCATGATCAACAACACGGACGAAATGGCTGCCCGTGAAATAAACTGCATCACCACCATGGCCGGCTACAATGTAGGCGGCCTGGTTTTGGTTGGCAATTACAACACGGCTCTTCACAACATTGATTTGATCCATAAGTACCGCATCCACTACGTAGCCGTGGAAAACTACCACGAGGGCATGGAGAACTGCGTATATGTGGACAACTTCACAGGCTCCTACAAAGCTGTGGAACATTTGATCAAGCGCGGCCACAAGGAAATCGCCTACATCACGGGCCAGGGCACCTTGCATGCCTTAAACGATGGCCGGCTTCAGGGCTTTGAAAAGGCCATGGCTGATTACAATCTTCCCGTCAACCCCTATCTGCTGGAATGCGGCGGCTTTAACCTGGAAACGGGGTACCGAAAAACGCTGCAGCTGCTGGGCCGGGGCATCCCCTTTACGGCCATCGCCTGCGGCAACGACCTGATCGCATTGGGCGCCTTCCAGGCTGTAAGGGAGCATAAGCTTCGGGTGCCGTGGGATATTTCGCTGGTTGGCTTTGACGATGTGTACCTTTCCGCCATGCTGGAGCCCAGGCTCACCACCGTGCGCCAGCCTGCCTATGAAATCGGCGTGTACGCAGTCAAGATGCTCATTGAGCGCATGGAAGGGAAGCCAGTCACCGAAACAACCAAATGCTTTGTGCCGATCCTCATGGAGAGGGACACGGTGAGCTATAGGACGTAAGCGGTAATTGCATGGTAAATAAGCATCAGGATTGATCAGGCAAAAGAAGGAAGGTTATATAAGTGAACAGCATGGACGATCTGTTTTCCCTGAACGGGTATGAAACCCGCTCCATCTGCCCCGAAAACAGGACGGGGGAAAAGGGCATGGGCGGGCGGACGCCCCTGGAACAAGGAACGGCCAAGCGCGCCGCCCGGGATTTGGGCACCGGTTGGAAAGTGAACCCCTTCCTGCATGTTGCGGGCGGTGAAACCATTGAACTGGCCAGCATGGAAGGCCCCGGCATCATCAAGCACATCTGGCTTACGCCCACCGGCGTATGGCGTAACCAGATCATCCGCTTCTATTGGGATGATAGCCCGGTGCCTTCCGTAGAATGCCCTCTTGGTGATTTTTTCGCCTGCGGCTGGGGCCGGTATGCGCCTGTCAATTCCCAGGCTGTATGCGTGAACCCCGGCAGCGCCTTCAACTGCTACTGGAGCATGCCCTTTCGCAAGAATTGCCGCATTACCCTGGAAAACCGGAATGACGACCAAGTGACCATTTACTATCAGATCACCTATATTCTGCAGCCGGTTCCTGATACGGCAGGATATTTTCATGCCCGGTTTAACAGGGTCAACCCGCTTCCCTACAAAACCGATTACACCATTCTGGACGGCGTGACGGGTAAAGGGCAGTATGTGGGCACGTACATGGCCTGGGACTCCGGCAATTGCGGCTGGTGGGGTGAAGGGGAGATCAAGTTTTTCCTGGACGGCGACAAGGAATTCCCAACCATCTGCGGTACCGGCACCGAGGATTATTTTTGCGGCTCCTATAACTTTGAAAATCAGAAGACGCATGAATATGAGCCTTTTTCCACGGCTTATTCAGGCCTTCCCCAGGTAATAAGGCCCGACGGGCTGTATGATTCCCAAACGAGGTTCGGCATGTACCGCTGGCATATAACGGACCCAATTTACTTTCAAAAAGATCTGCGGGTGACCATCCAGGCGCTGGGCTGGCGGAGCGGCGGGCGGTACCTGCCCCTTCAGGATGATATCGCCTCCGTAGCCTATTGGTATCAGGATGCTCCCGCAAAGAGCATTCCCGCTTTGGGATCCAGGGATGAACTGGAGATTATTTGACAAAGCAGTATGCCTGTCAATTAATGTTGCCCTGAAAATGCAGTATGGGACGATTAAGTAAAGGCTTCCCCTGGAGGGCTCCGGAGCCGAAGCGCCGCCTGTGGCGGATGAAGCGAGGTGGAGGAGGCTGGCGAAACGAGCTATGCGAGCGCAGCGAGCAGTGCGACGATTGAGCCAGATGGAATAGCTGTCGACGAAGG
>JAEZJP010000003.1 GCA_023415715.1 Bacillota bacterium | reverse complement strand
TATGCGTCTTTTGGCAGGGGCAGAAGGACTCGAACCCTCAACAAAGGTTTTGGAGACCCACGTGTTACCATTACACCATGCCCCTAAGTGCCGAACGAACTTTATTATACCTTGTACATGACTTGCTGTCAATATCGAATTTAGACTTCCAGTGGGAAAAAAGGGTTGGATATTGTCATTGCGCTATGGTATAATCAGGATCGGAAAAAGGGGGAAGGCTGATGAAGATTGGATTCCTTGGCGCTGGAAATATGGCTGGCGCAATCCTGAAAGGCCTTTTACATAATGGGTTTATAAAGGGTCAGGATGTGATGATCTCAAGGCGCGACCCCATCGCACGCGCAAAACTGGCGGAAGAATTAGGCGTTCGTGCGGCGCAAAGCAATATTGAACTGGTAAAGAGTTGCGATGTAGTGGTGCTGGCCGTAAAGCCTTACTTTTTGCTTAAGGTCATCGATGAAATCAAGCCCCATATCGGGGACAAGCAGGTGATTTCCATTGCAGCCGGCTGGTCCGTAGCATCGCTTATGGAAGCCTTTGCACCAGAAACGCCGCACATACTGCGCGTATCGGTCAACACACCTGTATTGGTAGGGGAAGGCGCCACTGTATTTTGCGAAGATACCACTTTTAGTCAGGATTCGCTAAACTGGGCTAAAGAAATGTTCAGCGCCCTTGGAACCGTGCGCACGCTGCCGGAAAGGCTGCTGGACGCCGTGGTGGCGGTCAGCGGAAGCGGCGTGGCCTATGTATATACGTTTATCGAGGCGCTTGCAGACGGGGCCGTGCGCCTTGGGCTTCCCAGGGATGTGGCGTATGAAATGGCAGCCCAGACCATGATCGGAGCCGGCAAAATGGTGCTTGAAACCGGTACCCATCCCGGGGCGTTGAAGGATGCAGTATGTTCGCCGGCAGGCAGCACCATAGAAGCCATTTATGAATTGGAAAAGAACGGATTCCGCGGCATTGTAATATCCGCCATGGATGCCTGCGCCGAAAAGCTGAAAAAGATGGCTTCCAAATGATATAAGAGGAGTTATTTACGCATGCAAAACCCAGTAGCGCCGCAGAAGCTGGTTCAGATCTTTACGGACGGCGCCTGTTCAGGAAACCCCGGGCCCGGAGGATGGGCCGCTATCCTTTGCTTTGGCGAGCACCGCAAGGAAGTTTCCGGTTTTATGCCCGGAACCACCAACAACCGCATGGAGCTGTTTGCGGCAATCAGCGGCATGGGCGAATTGAAGATGCCTTGCCGCGTGCAGTTATATTCCGATTCGGCATATCTTGTAAACGCGTTTGAGGAAAAGTGGATCGACCGCTGGCAGGCAAACGGCTGGAAGACCGCCGGGGGACAACCGGTGGAGAACCAGGACCTTTGGCGGCTTTTACTGCATCAGCTGAAAAAGCATCAGGTAACTTTCCATAAGGTGAAGGGCCATTCCGACCATCCCGAAAACAACCGCTGCGATGAATTGGCCCGGGGGCAGATCCAGGAATACCTGCGCATCAATGGAAAGCAGGACGAAGCGCCAGCACCTGCTGCTGCCGAGCAGAAGAAAGAAACAAAATAACGCCATGGGGGAAGGGTTTTTACCGTTCCCAGTATAATGGAACTATTCGCAAAAGGATACTTTTACGAATAGTATTGACAAAAAAAGCAGAGTTTGGTATATTGTTGCCTGAGGATAGCGCATATGCAAAAGGCGCTGTACCAAAGGCCTTTTTCATTATTCCCGCTTACATTCTCTATTCTGCAAGCTTTATGATCTGACTGATACAGTTCGATCTATTCGCAAGAATTTCTTTGATACGCGTAATCGCCATTGTAAGCGATTTTCTAAATCTCATTCGACTATTTCCCTGTCTGCCTAAGAAAAAAAGCGCCTGCTTTTAGGAGTTGTTTGCATGCAATCGGAATATCAAAAGCATACCAATGAAAAACGGATGGAACTGATCCGCCAGGTCACAAAAGAATTGCCCAGAGCCTGCGGTGACTTCTTACGCGCCATCAGCACAACCACAAGCACCTTGACCAGACTGGCATATGCATATGATTTACGGATTTTCTTTACTTTTCTGACAACGGAATTGCCTGAGTTCAGCCATACGGATATGCGGAATTTTTCCGACAAGGATATTGATAGGATCACACGGCGTGATTTGGAACAATTTGTAGAATATTTAACAATGTACTATAAGAATATGGAAGATGAAAATGAAGAAAATCTCATATCAAAGCCGGTTTACAATCATGAACTGGGCATTATGCGCAAGCTTTCCACACTCCGTTCCTTCTTTGAATATCTCTTTTCCGGAAGCCGCATCACCTCCAACGTGACAACGCTGGTTCCCCTGCCCAAGCTTCATGCAAAGCCAATTCTCCGCCTGGAGCAAAAAGAAGTCGAGAAGATGCTTTCCATCGTACAAAGCGGCGACAAGCTGTCTTCCCGCCAGCAAAAATATCAGGCGCTGACCAGGCTTCGTGATTATGCCATGCTGTGCCTGTTCCTGGGCACAGGCATACGCGTCAGCGAATGCGTGGGCATCAACCTGGATGATATCGATTTTTCACAAAACGCCTTTCTGGTGACGCGAAAAGGCGGGAATCAGGTGATGCTGTATTTCCCGCAGGAGGTGGCGGACGCGCTGCTTTCCTATATGGAGGAAAGAAAACGCATAACCCCCCTGCCTGGCCATGAGGAAGCGCTTTTTCTTTCGCTGCAAAAGCGCCGCATCACCCAGCGTGCCGTTCAAAATCTGGTCAAGAAATATGCGCTGCTGGCCGCACCGCTGAAAAAAAGGATTAGCCCCCACAAACTGCGCAGTACGTTTGGCACCAACTTATATCATGAAACTGGCGATATCTATCTGGTGGCGGATGTGTTGGGCCATGCGGATGTCAATACCACCCGCAAGCACTATGCCGCCATGACGGAAGCAAGGCGCAGGGAGGCGGCAAATTACGTACGATTGCCTGAAAAAAAGAAGGATGAAGACATGCCGGATAAAGACGAAAAGCAGTCATAATCTATTCTTGAATTCCTATGCAAATATAAGAACAAATGTTTGATTATTATTGCAATCATTCTTCCCCTATGCTATACTGAAACTAATTTAAAGCTTGTAAGGCGGTGGTGCCATGAAAAAACCACGGGGCGACAACCAGCAAAAGATTTTGGAATTTATCAAATCAGAAGTACAATCAAAAGGCTATCCCCCATCCGTACGTGAAATCGGCGACGCGGTGGGTTTAAAATCTACTTCAACCGTCCATGGACATTTGACCAGACTGGAGAAAAAGGGTCTTTTGCACAGGGATTCCATGAAGCCAAGAGCTATGGAAATTCTAGGTGTGGACCTTAACCCGCGTGCCGTATCCGTGCCGCTGGTAGGCAGGGTAACTGCGGGTATTCCTATCCTGGCTGAAGAGAACATCGAAGAGAATATCGCCCTGCCGGAAAGCATGGTAGGCGAAGGAAAGTTTTTCGTATTGCATGTAAAGGGCGAAAGCATGATCGATGCCGGTATTATGGACGGGGATTTCGTTGTTGTCCGGCAGCAGCCGGACGCGCATAACGGCGACATCGTAGTAGCCATGGTGGAAGATGAAGCTACCGTAAAACGGTTTTTTAAGGAGAACGGCGTCTTCCGCCTTCAGCCGGAGAACCCCGTCATGAAGCCCATCATCGTGCCGAATGTTACCATATTGGGCAAGGTGGTTTCCCTGTTTAGGAGATTGTAAAATCAAATATGGATAATTAAAATTGCCCTGCCGCTTTTATGAAAAAGGTGGCAGGGTAATTTTGATGTTTCCTCTTAGGTTTAGTTATACCTGTTTGCCCGAAGCTGCGGCGCGTTGATAAACGCGGACAGGCTGCGGTTTCTGACAACGTTGAGCACAAGGCCTACACCGCCCATACTGGTAACCATGTTGGAGCCGCCGTAGCTTAAAAACGGAAGAGGTATCCCTGCGATAGGCATCAATCCAAGCGTCATGGCTATATTTTGAAAAACATGGAAAAAGAACATGCTCATCACACCGATGATGATCAACTGCCCGAACTTATCTTGAGTAAAACGGGCCAGGAAAAGCATACGCAAAATGATCAGCAGGTACAAAAGCATAACAACGCCGCAGCCGATAAAGCCAAAAGCTTCCCCAATGGTGGAAAATACAAAGTCCGTCCAGTCCGCAGGCACATAGTCCAATTGGCTCATGGAACCGTTCACAAACATGCCGATGCCGGAAAGCCCACCGGATCCAATGGCGATTTTTGATTGTGTCATTTGATAGGCTTCATTGGCGGAATACATTTCCGGATTGAAGAAGGAAAGGATGCGCTGCACCCGGTAATTGTCGCTGCCGCTGGCCATGGCAACGCCGTATATGGCAAGCACCAGCAACACGCCCGCAGCCGCAAGCCCAAAAAGGACCTTCATTTTGACACCGCCAAAGTAAAGCATGATAGCGAATATGAAAATCATTACAAACAGGGAACCCCATTCTCCCTGAAGCAGAATGAAAACTGCCGGGATTGCGATGATAGACATGATTCGCAAAAAATCCTTCCAGGTCGACATGGGCGAAGCTTCTCTGGAAAGTACTCTGGCCATGATCAGAATCATGCCCAGCTTTGCAAACTCCGAAGGCTGAATTGTATAGCCCCATAACGTGTCCATCCACGCCTTGACGCCGCTGGCCTGAGAGGTTATCAACGCCAGGAACAGAAGGAATACGCTGACATAGTAGAAGAAGCGGGCAAGCAAACGAAAGCTCTCATACCGGAAGGAAACGATAACGCCTAAGATAATGGGCGAAATCAACAGAAATAACGCCTGCCGGGAGCCGCTAGTGGAACTGACAATATGATTGAGCAGCGTTTTTTCAGCCCCGGGATCCACCGGATAAGTAGCTATTGTAACTGCCAGTACACCGAAAACGGCCAGCATATATGTAAGTATGATCAGTATGATGTCCAGATGCGCCTTGGAGCG
>JAEZJP010000287.1 GCA_023415715.1 Bacillota bacterium | reverse complement strand
CGATAGCGATTCTGCTTGGCTATATTGTCGTGTTTATCATCACAAACCTTTTGTTGAAAGCCCTGTATAAAGTCAAAGAGAGCATTCTTGTGGGCGAGGAGAAACTCAACCATTTTCTTGTACGAGGCTTCATGGAAATGGTAGTTTTTCGCGTGAACCGGCGTTTTGGACATGAACTGAAAAAGGTAGAGGAAGCCTCCGACGAAATTGTTTCATCCAAGGTTAGGATGAAGTTAATCCATGAAGCCTTTTTTACCATCTTCGCAGTGCTTATAGGCTTTGTAAAAATCGGTATCGTCGTATATGGCTGGACAACAAAGACACTGACCATCGGCCAGATTGTCGCGCTGAACGTGCTTGTGGACAATGCGTATTATCCGATAGCCATCTTCAATGTGATATACGTCGATTTCAAATTGGACAAGGTGGCCTTTGCGCGATATACGGAGTTTTTGGAAGCGGAAGAAGATACCCGCCTTACTCACGGAGTGGTTATCCCGGAATTATGCGGGAACATATCGTTTGCAAAAACAGGCTTCCGTTATAACGAACGCGAGATCTTCAACGACTTTTCGCTTGATATTGAGCAAGGCAAAGCGACAGCTTTTGTCGGAGAAAGCGGCTCGGGCAAATCAACAGCCGTTAAACTGATAGCCGGGCTGTTGCATCCGCACAGCGGACAAATCAAAGTAGGCGGCTTTGACTTAAACAAAATCAATCTCAATAGTTACTATGAGCATATTGTTTATCTTCCGCAGGAACCGCCTGTTTTTGATGGAACGCTGCGCGAAAATCTTATCTTTGACGACCTTGTTGACGATGATGCGTTGATTGAAGCTATTGAAAAGGTCGGGCTGGATGACCTCTATACCAAGCTGGAAAAGGGGCTGGATACACAACTGGGCGAACGGGGGGTGAACTTATCCGGTGGGGAGCGCCAACAGCTTGCACTTGCCAGGCTTTGGTTTACCGATGCAAAGATTATCATATTCGATGAAGCGACATCAGCTATTGATAACCTGACGGAAGAAGCCTTGATGAAAAACGTAATGACCTTGCTTGCCGGAAAGACCGTTATTGCAATCGCCCATCGGTTGGATTCCATAAAGTCTTTCGATCGTATTATTGTTTTTCAAGATGGCCGCATAACGGAACAAGGCCGGTTCGCTGACTTGATTGATAAGCGTCAATCGTTCTATGAATTATACAACAGAACGATGGCGTAAATTTTGATTGTTGAAGAGGGGATAACAATCTCATCGTGGTATCCGTTTCATACCGTAGACAAAAGCCAGCATTCAACAGGGTTGGGGGCTGGCTTTTGGATTATCGGGAAGCAGTAAGGAAAAGCGGGCGAAAAACGGCGAGAAGAATGCAAGGAAAGCGGTGACAGCCATCCTATCCCATCCACATCGCTAGCTTTTCCAGGTTCACAACCACGGGGACGGGTCTCTTAGGTTACAGGGTCCCATGGCTTACCATTCAAGTGGTTACTGTAAACAAAATGAACCATCCCCCTGGCTCTTATGGACAATCTCGAAGATTTCCGGCGGGCTTCCTGTGATATAATATTGCTGTACATCGCCTTCGTTTATTTTGGTTTTCTTGCTGAGAAAGTCTAGACAAGGAGTTTCACAGCAGGTTCATGAACTCGATCAAGATTGAATCTGGACTTTTTTCGGGGAACATCAC
The DNA here is from genome assembly GCA_023415715.1 of Bacillota bacterium. Taxonomy (GTDB): domain Bacteria; phylum Bacillota; class Clostridia; order Christensenellales; family Aristaeellaceae; genus JAEWAH01. Next base: position 3,960 of record JAEZJP010000287.1, on the reverse strand, counting down.
TCGTATCCCGAACAGGGCTGATCTTTTAATATCTATTACGAAATTCGTATGTAGAATAATTTCATCAAAGAAAGGAAGATAACCACGATAGATATTCATAAAGTTATGGAAAAACATAGATTGTATTATGGCACCGGCGAGACAAAAGATCTTGATTTTCGTATTTCCAAACTGCGTTTGCTGCACGATGCTATCGTCAGGTATGAAGATGAAATCATGGAGGCTCTAAAGAAAGATCTGAACAAGGCCCCCTTTGAAGCCTATGGGACAGAGGTTGGGTTCATCCTGCAAGAGTTAGGTTTTGCAATCAAAAACCTTCGAAAGTGGGTGCGTCCAAAGAAAGTTCAAACACCTCTCATACACTTTCCCGCCACAAGTAGGATTTGTTCGGAGCCTTATGGGGTTGCGCTCATAATGTCTCCGTGGAACTATCCTTTCCAGCTTACGATAGGCCCGCTGATCGGTGCGATTGCAGCGGGGAATTGCGCCGTCGTAAAACCATCAGAGTATTCCTGTCATACGTCTGAGGTGATGGAAAAACTATTAAAAGAGATTTTTGAGGAAAAGTATATTTCCGTTGTACGTGGCGGCAGGGATGCAAACAGTTCTCTGCTTCATGAAAAGTTCGATTATATATTCTTCACCGGAAGCGTGCATGTTGGCAAGGTTGTGATGGAAGCGGCCGCCAAACATTTAACACCCGTAACCCTTGAACTTGGCGGCAAGAGCCCCTGCATTGTAGACGAAACCGCAAATATCGATTTGGCAGCAAAGCGCATCGTGTGGGGAAAATTCTTAAATGCTGGACAAACCTGTGTAGCGCCTGACTATCTGTTCGTGCACCAAAAAGTGAGTAAGCAGCTGATTGCGGCAATCGAAAAGTATGTCAAAGCCTTTTATGGCATAAACCCCGAAACAAATGACGAGTACCCCAGGATCATCACTCAAAAGCATTATGAGAGACTGCTGGGCCTGCTTGGCAGCGGAGAAATTGCCATCGGCGGACAGCACAATGACGCAACGCGAAAGTTAGCCCCAACCATCCTCACCAATGTAACATGGTCATCGCCTGTCATGCAGGAGGAAATCTTTGGCCCGATTCTTCCGATACTCGAATTCGAATCATTGGATGACGCAATTACTTTGATTAATGCCCGTCCCAAGCCGCTTGCCTTTTACTTGTTCACTACGAATAAGGAACGGGAGAATAAGGCCATGCAAAATGTATCCTTTGGCGGCGGGTGCATTAACGATACGGTCATTCATCTATCTAGTCCTTACTTAAGGTTTGGCGGTGTTGGCGAAAGCGGAATGGGACAATATCACGGAAAAGGAAGCTTTGATACCTTTACACATTATAAAAGTGTAATGAAAAAGGCCAATCGCATGGATATTCCAGTGCGTTATCCGCCGTTTAAAGAACGTTTGAACGTGCTCAAAAAGATTATGAAATGAAAGGAAATGAAAACCTGGCCTTACCTTTGGCAATTCATACCCGAAAGAGCAGGCTCAGGTGATGCGCCCGTTTCACCGGGCATCTCTGTTCAAATTCCTTTCCGCCAACGTTTTTCAACGAATTTTCAAACCTGCATTGGTTCTTAAGAGCCCTTCTTTTACTTAGGCAACTATAGAAGTAATGAAATTTTAATGGGTTCGGCAATCAATCACGTCGGACGGTAGAAAAGCCAAAAAACAAACAGCGCCGTAGGGGCGATTAGTAAGTGCCCATCTGGCTCAATCGTCGCGGTGCTGCGCTCCGCTTGCTCCGCTCGTTTCGCCAGCCTCCTCCACACCGCCCATTTCTGCCACTGACGGGGCGGTGTTCCGGAGCCCACCAAGTGACATATTCTGACCGCAACAAGCGGGCGATTACTAATCGCCCCTACGGCTTTCAGGCATAGATGAATGGATTTACCAAGCAGTCATACTCCCGCCAGGACACAACAGGTTAACGATTCACAAATGCCCTCATTCTGCAACTTCTGTAGTTGATAAAACTACAAGCAAAGCCTTGTATTTTCCTGATACAGCTCCTCTTGCAGCCGCATCACATCCTCCGAAACCACCTTGAGCGCCTTCCGGTCATAGGTCAAAAGCCCATTGATCTCGCCTTCCACATCGGAAAGCTGCGTATACACCGCAGCGCTCACGCCTTTTTGTAAAAGCGGCAAAAGCTGATTTTGATACAAGCGTCTAAAGGCCTTGCAAAGCGCACCCTTATCCTTTATCAGCCGGTAACCAAACTTGCGGCCCGCTTGCGTGTGCCCGGGCGTGCTCAGCGCGTACCCGCCAAACTCGGAAATCAGCCCCACGCGATGATCGGGCCTTATGGTCAGCCGCCGGAAGTAAATATGCGCGCTTTTGAAATCGCCTCCGCCTTGATCGTGCCAGCCGCTGGCGTGATCAATGAGGCGCGTGGGATCGAGCGCTCTTGCCATTGAGCATGCCTTTAGCGCGTCGAACTGGCCCCAGCCCTCGTTGAAGGGCACCCAGCTTACGATGCAGGGATGGGAATAAAGGCATTGGATGGTTTCTTCAAGCTCGCGTTCATAGTCGCGCCTGCCTTCGTCAGCGTCGCGGGCAAAGCGCGCATAATCGCTGTCCGGACGGCTGATGTTCACAAACGCGTTCAGGGTGACCGTGCCAAATGCGTACTTTCCGCCGCCATTGACCATGTCCTGCATGACGAGCATGCCCAGCCGGTCGCAGTGGTAGTACCAGCGCTCCGCCTCGATTTTGATGTGTTTGCGCAGGAGATTGAACCCCATCGCCTTCATGGCCTGAATGTCATACTTAAGCGCCTCGTCGCTGGGGGCTGTCAAAAGCCCGTCCGGCCAATACCCCTGATCGAGTACCCCGGAGAGGAAAATCGGCTCGTTATTCAGGTACAGCCGCTTTCGTCCATCATGGCACTCCCGCGCCTCGATTTTTCGCATGCCAACATACGAGCGTACAATGTCATCGCCGACGCGAACCTCCACATCGTATAAGTGCGGGTTCTTGGGCGACCACGGGGTAAAGCCCGGCAATGAGAGCATAACGGACTCCTTGCCTGCACCCTCCGCTACTACTTGGCCCGCATCCAGCACGCGCACATGCGCTGATGCTCCGTTATGATGCACATCCACCCGTACCGCCGCCTCGTCGTACAGCGGCGTCAGATGCAGGCTTTGCACATATTCATTGGGCACGCTTTCCAAAAAGACGGTTTGCCAAATGCCGGACTGGGGCGTGTACCAAATTCCGCCGGGTTTCATGCTTTGCTTGCCCCGGGCATAGAACGAGGTGTCCGTAAAATCCCGCACGCACACCGTCAGCTCGAAAGCGACGCCTTCCTTTAGGTGTCCGGTAAGCTCCACGGCAAATGGCAAAAACCCGCCCGCGTGCGAGCCTGCAAGCACCCCATTTACATAGACCTCACAAAGGCAATCCACCGCCCCAAACTGCAGATATACCCGTCCGCGGTCAAAACCCTTGGGCAGCAGGAGTTGGCGCCGGTACCAAAGAAAATCGCTGGGTTCCACGAGTTTTAGTACTCCCGACAGCGCGCTTTCCGGTGAAAACGGTACCAAGATCGTGCCGTCAAACTTTTCCGGACAGCGCGGCTGCGCGGTGATCGCGTACTCCCACGGCCCATTCAGACACAGGTAGCTATCCCGCCGCATCTGAGGGCGCGGGTATTCCGGCAAAATATTATCCGCGCAAAGCGCCTCGCCCCAAGGCGTACGAAGGGCTGTGTCTTTCAGTTTTCTCATAGAACCTCCCAGACCGTACACAAGAATTGACAACTGTACCACGCAGTGTTATGGTTATCATAAACGATCCTGCAGGGGGATGCAATAGATGAAGAATACGATCAGCCGTAGAAACTGGACCAATATTTGGATCATTGGTTTGGCAGGTCAGCTCTGTTGGAATGTGGAAAACCAGCTCTTCAACACCTTTGTGTACAGCAAAATC
>JAEZJP010000238.1 GCA_023415715.1 Bacillota bacterium | reverse complement strand
TATCCATTTCATGGATATATTGTATAGGCTGGATAACTGTATCATATACTTCTCAATCATTGTACCTTTATAGGAACCATCAACATAAATGCAATCGACATCATCTGCCAGACTTATTGATCCGTGGATATGCGTTTCTATGGTTCTGCATAGCTCCCGCCCGTTTGCCGGCGCTCTTTCTCCGGCACCATTCATCAGCATATCCAACGCATCAACAATATCGCATTCCAAGAAATCAAGAAGATTCTTAAGCCGTACGGTTTCTGATAAAATGTCGTATAGAATATGGTGAAAGTGCGCCCTTGTTCCCAAGTATGCTGGATTTGTTGAGCTGTCTCCAAACGAAAATGTGCAGAAGTTTGCTGCTTCCTTTTTTAGAACAAGATTGCAGGACCCGAATCTGGGCGCCGCACCGTCCATAAAATTCATGAGATTGAATGCTCCATATTTAGGCCGGTCTTCATTTTCAACGCCCGGCAAATGGTAGGCGCCCATAAAAAGCCGGTTCTCCCATAAGTCTCGATCGCCCCCCGGGAATGCTGAAACGCCGCCGCTGGAGATATGTGTAACATACTGGCTTTCATATTTGCCTTCTTCCAATAACTTCTCAATCACCATCTTCCCATCCATAGCTATTTGATAGGGATGAAAGCAAATAGAAACATAAAAGCGGTTGAAAATGCTCGAAATAATATTATCCACATCGATGCTTTTATGAATAGAACTTGTCTCCAGCATCTTAATCAATCGGTTTCTGTCTTCATTCTCTGTCTTTTCCGATATTTCATTTGCTTTCAAAATTACTATATTGCCAAGATTATTTTCATCCATAAGTTCACCCCACTAATTTCCTATAATATTTTCATTTTACATTTTGTCAACATAAAATTTAGAAACGGATTGAATATGATTTTTCCGCTTTACCTTTACAAGAAGCCATTTCTTGCGTATAATGGCATAAACCAAAGGTGGCAGGGCTTAAAAGCCGTCATCCCAGGAGGCGGACTGGCCCCAAGTAGCCTTTGGGTACACATATTTCGTCAGGTATCCTAAGCGAACTTGAACGGAGGGAATATCTATGACAACCACCAAGGGAAGCCTATCCAGGAACTCAATACGCCGGCTGACGATCACCGGCATGCTCACCGCCATCATCATTCTCCTGACATTCACCAATCTTGGCCTAATCCCCATTGGCAGCATTGCCATCACCACCATCCATTTGCCGGTGCTTATAGGCTTGCTTGCAGAAGGTCCTGTTGTGGGCCTCATTCTGGCATTTGTGTTTGGTATAGGAACGCTGATCAGGGCGCTGGTCGCCCCTTCCGGTCCTTTTGACATTTTCTTTTTGAATCCTGCGATCTCCATACTGCCACGCCTGCTCATTCCCCTGGGCGCGTGGGGGGTATACAAGCTTGTGAGCGGGCTTCTGCCTAAAACAAAGCCCATGGCCTCCGTTGCCTGGGGCGCGGCTGGCCTGGCTGGCAGCCTGACCAATACAGTATTTGTACTGTTGTCCATTTACCTTTGGTACGGCAAGCGTGTGGAGGAAATGATCAGCCAGATTCCAGATTTAAGCCAATACGCCAATGCTGCCGGCAAATTCCTGTTCTTTGGCGTAGCTTTGCCCAACGGCATACCCGAAGCTATAGTGACCATGGTCCTGATTCCCGCCATCATGGCGGCAGTGACGGCCGTGAAAAAGAGAAGATAAAAGGAGTTTTCGCATCATGATTTTCACCATGGACGTAGGCAATACCAATATCAAGACCGCCCTTTTTGACGGGACGGAATTGGTGAAGTATTGGCGTGTGTCCACCAGCCATACGTATACCAGCGACGAGTACGGCATACTGCTCCACAACCTCTTTGCCCACGGCGGGTTGAAAATGGAGGATGTGGAGGGCGTCGTCATATCCAGCGTGGTGCCCACCATCAATTTCACGCTGGAACATATGTGCCAGAACTACTTCCACAAGGAACCCATGACCGTGGTGCCTGGTATCCGCACGGGCATCAACATCAAGTATGAAAACCCACGGGAACTTGGCAGCGACCGCATCGCCAATGCGGTCGCCGCCTACGAGCAGTACGGCGGGCCTTGCATTTTCATTGATTTTGGCACCGCTACTTCCTTTGGCGTGGTGAATGAAAAGGGTGCTTTCCTGGGTGGCTGCATCTGCCCCGGCATCAAGCTGGCCAGCGAGGCGCTGGTGTCCGGCGCGGCCAAGCTGCCAAGGTTTGAGCTTGTGCGGCCGGATGCGGTCATCGGCCGCACCACGGTGCAGAACCTGCAGGCCGGCCTTTTCTACGGCTATGTGGGCCAGGTGAACTACATCATACACAAAATGAAACAGGAAATCGGCAACGACAAGGCTTTTGTGGTGGCAACCGGCGGCATGTCGCGGCTCATCTCCCCGGAATCCAAGGAGATCGACAAGCTGGACGGATTGCTTACGCTCAAGGGTCTGCGTTTGATTTATGAAAGAAACGTGTAGGGGTATTTTGACATGAAGACGGTTACGGTAGGATTCTTAGGCTGCGGCAATGTGGGCTGCGGCGTGTGGGAACTGCTGAACGGCTTTGCGCAGGAGCTTGCCCACCGCAACGACTTGAAAATCATTATCAAGAAGGTTCTGGTCCGGGATGTGAATAAATCCCGGAATGCCAGTGTGCCCAAGAATCTATTGACTGCCGATCCGGATGATGTGCTGAATGACCCGGATATCAGCATCGTAGTGGAATTCATGGGCGGCGAGCAGCCGGCTACCGCCTATATGCTCCGCGCGCTTCAAAACAAAAAGACGGTGGTCACCGCCAACAAGGTGGCTGTGGCGTTGCATTGGCCGGAGCTGCAAAGGGCTGCCCAGGAAAACGGCACGGGGCTGTACTACGAGGCCAGCGTATGCGGGGCCATTCCCATCATACAAGCCCTTACCGAATCGCTGCAGGCCAACCGTGTCACAAAGCTGATGGGCATCATCAACGGCACAACCAACTATATTTTAAGCCGTATGGCGCAAAACGGCGAAAACTATGAATCCGTGCTTTACGACGCCCAGCGCCTGGGACTGGCGGAACCTGACCCGGCCTCTGATGTGGAGGGGCTGGACGCGGCTTACAAGCTGTCCATCATGGCTTCACTGGCCTTCCACGCCCGTGTGCCCTTTGACAAGGTGTACTGTCAGGGAATCACGGAAATTACCGCCATGGACATCGCCTGCGGCAAGGAAATGGGGCTTACTTTAAAGCTTTTGGCCATTGCAAAAAGGGATGGCATGACAGTGGAAGCAAGGGTACATCCCACCTTCATACCCCAAAACCATCCGCTTGCCGCGGTGGGCGGCTCCTTCAATGCCGTGTACCTGTATGGCCACGCCTGCAGGGAGATGATGCTCCAAGGCCGTGGTGCGGGAGATATGCCCACTGCCAGTGCCGTTGTCAGCGATCTTATACATGCAGCCACCCACGGTATCCATTCCCATCCCACGTTCATCAACGAAGCGCAGCCGCCCAAAGAGCTGTGTTTCAGCGATGATTGGGAGAGCGAGTATTTCATCCGCATGTCCGCAATCGATGCGCCCGGCGTATTGAGCCAGGTATCCGGCTGTTTTGCGCGGCACGGCGTTTCCATCGCTTCCATGCTCCAAAAAGAATCGGTGGAAAGCGGCGGCCATGTGCCTTTGATTTTCATTACCCACAAGGCAAGGGAGCAGGCCATGCTGGCCTCCCTGAAAGAACTGGATCCCGCCATCGTGGAATACCACCGCATGATCCGTGTGGAGGGTAAAAGCATCTATTGATAGTCAGGATGCGTTCCGGGCGGGATAAGCGTATGCTCCCGCCCGTTTTTTATGGATGGCCGCTTACGTAAAGCTTACGCGAACCCGTGCGCATTTCAACGAAATATGGTATACTGTTACAAATATGCAGGAAGGGAAAGACACCATGGCTGACAGCGGGCGAATGCAGGATTCGCCGGAACTGTATATCAACCGGGAATTGAGCTGGCTTGCCTTTAACAACCGCGTTCTTGCGGAGGCGAGGAATCAGGACAATCCCGTTTTTGAACGGATGAAGTTTTTATCCATTGTTTCCACCAACCTGGACGAGTTTTTTATGATCCGGGTAGCTTCCATCCGCGATCAGGTGCGGGCCGGCTGGAAGCTGCCGGACCCGGCGGGACTAAAGCCACGGGAACAACTGAGGCAGATCGCCCTCGCAACAAGGCTGATGGTGCAGGAGCAGTACCGCGTGTGGGCGGAAGAGCTTATGCCGGGCCTTGCGCAAGCCGGTCTTTCCATTCTTCACTGGACTGATCTTAACGAAGAACAGGCGGAATGGGCGGAGCGGTTTTTTGAAAGCGATATCCTGCCTATCCTGACGCCGGTGAAGGTGGAGAGCAGCCACAAATTTCCGCTGCTGTCAAGCCGCAGCCTGAACCTTGGTGTGCTGCTGAAAAACCATGGCGGCAGAAAAGCTGAGTTTTTAACGGTGCAGGTGCCATCCGTCATCCCCCGGGCGCTGCGCCTTCCGGAGGATGGTTCCGGCGCATCCTTCCTATTATTGGAGGATGTCATTTGCCATTTCCTGCCCAAGGTATTTTTGGGGCGGCGGGTTATCGCCTGTCATCCTTACCGTATCACCCGCAATGCCGATCTTGAATATGACGAGGAGGAAGCCTGCGATCTGCTGGCCTCCATTGAAAAGAGCCTCAAAAAGCGCAAATGGGGCGCGGTAATCCGTATGGAAATAGACCCTGATATGGATGAACGCATGCTGGCGCTTTTACAGGATGCCTTTGAAGTGGGGGAAACGGAGATTTTCCGCATTCCGGGGCCTGTCAACTTTGACTTTCTGCTGAAGCAGCTATATTCGCTGCCGGGGTTTGAAAAATGGAAATACGCGCCGTTTGAACCGTTGATACCGTATGAATTAAAAGACGTCTCCATTTTTGACGCTTTGAAGCGCGGCGATGTTTTTCTTCATCACCCTTACGACAGCTTTGATCCCGTGCAGCGCTTTGCGGAGGAAGCGGCGCAGGATGAAGATGTGCTGGCCATCAAGCAGACGCTGTACCGGGTCAGCGGCCATTCCGCCATTGTGGAATCATTGGCCAAAGCCGCCCAGAGCGGCAAGCAGGTGACGGCGCTGTTTGAGGTCAAGGCGCGCTTTGATGAGGAAAACAACATCCATTGGGGCAAATACCTGGAAAAAGCCGGGTGCCATGTGGTTTATGGCCTGCCCAGATTAAAGACTCACAGCAAGATACTGCTGGTGGTAAGGCGTGAATCCGGCGCTATCCGCCGGTATGTGCACCTGGCTACCGGAAATTACAACGATGTGACGGCGCGGCTGTATACCGACATGGGGCTTTTGACCGCCGATCCCGGCCTGGGGGAGGATGCCAGCCGGTTTTTCAATCTTGTGACCGGATTCTCCGAGACGATGCCTATGAATCTTATCACCCCTGCCCCCAGCAAGCTTCGCACGGAGTTTTTGAGGCTGATCAAACGGGAACGCGACAACGCGAAAAAGGGGCTGCCGGCCCGCATTGATGCCAAAATGAATTCCCTGGTGGATCCCGCAGTGATCCATGCGCTGTATGAGGCAAGCTGCGCCGGGGTGGAAATTGATCTGACCGTCCGGGGCGTATGCTGCCTGAGGCCGGGTATCAAGGATGTGAGCCAGCGCATTACCGTCCGTTCCATTGTAGGCAGGTTTCTGGAGCATTCCCGGATCTTCCGCTTTGAAAATGCTGGTGAGCCGGAACTGTACTTAAGCTCTGCGGACTGGATGCCGCGCAACCTGGACAGGCGCGTAGAGCTTTTGTTCCCTGTCAGGGATATACGCATACAGGAGCGCATCCTTGGCATCATGGCATTGCAGAAGCAGGATACGGCCAAAGCTTGGTTATTAACCTCCAACGGTGTTTACGAACGTATTTTGCCAAAGGATGGGGAGGAGCGCTTCGACTGCCAGGAATCTTTGCTTCGCGGAAAAAATCAGGAAAGTTCTTAACAATTTTACGTATATAAGAAAGCAAACGACGGAGCATAAGGAGAAGGGGTATCTGCCCCGGTGGCAAATATGTTTGGGCAGTGGAAGAAAGATATTGACGCTGTGCTTACCCGGGACCCGGCAGCCAAGAGCCGCATGGAAGTGCTTTTGTGTTACCCCGGCCTGAAGGCCATTCGTGCCCACCGCCGGGCGCACAAGCATTACCTGAAAGGGCATATGCTGCTGGCCAGGCTTATCAGCCAGCATGCCAGGAGCAGGACGGGCATTGAAATTCATCCGGGAGCCAAGATTGGCGAGGGCCTGTTCATCGATCATGGGGACGGCGTTGTCATCGGTGAGACGGCGGAGATCGGCGACAATGTGACGATCTATCAAGGCGTCACATTGGGCGGCACCGGTAAGGAAACAGGAAAACGCCATCCCAATATCGGAAATGGCGTCACCATCGGCGCCGGTGCAAAGATACTTGGCCCAATCACCATTGGCGATAACAGCAAGGTGGGGGCCGGTGCCATCGTTTTGAAGGATGTGCCCCCCAACTGCACGGTGGTGGGGAACCCTGGCCGAGTTGTGAAAAAGAAGCAGCCGCTGAAGGCTGGCGAGGTGGACCTGGACCAGGTGAACCTGCCCGATCCCGTGCAGGAGAGGATGGAGGCGTTGATCGCAAGGCTGTCCAATTTGGAAACATGCCTGCGGGAACATGCCAAAACGCTGGGCTGTGATGTTTGTATGAACAAGAATTCCCCCGATTGTCCCGCGGAAGCAGACCGATGTCGGGAGGAAACCGATGACACGCTGCCGAAATGACTGATGCGGTATACGCAAGGAGGAAAATATGCAGATTTACAACAGCCTGACCCGAAAAAAGGAAACCTTTGTACCCCTTCGGGAAGGAAAAGTGGGCATATACGCCTGCGGACCTACGGTATACAATTATTTTCATATCGGCAATGCCCGGCCCTTTATTCTCTTTGATGTAATGCGCCGGTATTTAGAGCATCGCGGATATGAAGTGACCTTTGTTCAGAATTTTACAGACATCGACGATAAAATGATCAAGAAGGCCAATGAGGAAGGCATCACCGTAAAGGAAGTGGCGGACCGCTATATCGCCGCCTACTTTGAGGATGCAAAGGAGCTCGGCATCCACCCGGCTACGGTGCATCCCAGGGCCACGGAGCACATCCCCCAAATCATCGATATCATAGAAAAACTCATTACAAAGGGCTATGCCTACGCGGTGAACGGGGATGTGTATTACCGGGTGAAAGCATTTCCCGAGTACGGCTGCCTTTGCGGCCAGGATCTTGATGATCTGGAAGCCGGGGCCTCCCAGCGGCTGGATGTGGAAACCGGCAAGGAAGACCCCATGGATTTTGCGTTATGGAAGGCGCAAAAGCCCGGCGAACCCGCATGGGAAAGCCCATGGGGCTTGGGCCGGCCCGGCTGGCACATCGAGTGCTCCGCCATGTCCATGACATACCTTGGGGAAACGTTTGATATCCATACCGGCGGGAAGGATCTTTTGTTCCCTCATCACGAAAATGAGATTGCCCAGTCGGTAGGCGCCACGGGGAAGCCCTATGTCCGCTATTGGATGCACAACGGATTTATCAACATCGACAATGAAAAGATGAGCAAATCCCTGAACAATTTCTTTACCGTTCGGGATATTGCAAAGCAGTATGATCTGGAAGCCGTTCGAATGTTCATGCTGTCTGCCCATTACCGCAGCCCCGTGAATTTCAGCAAGGAAATGATCGCCCAGGCCCATGCCTCCTTAACAAGGCTGTATACCGCCAGGGATCAGTTTGCCTTCCTTTTGCAGTCTGCCCCCGACCGGGAGCTTACCCAGGAGGAAAAGGATTTTGTTCTTCGGGTGCAAAAAACCCAGGAACGCTTTGATCAGGCTATGGACGACGACTTGAACACAGCGGATGCCATTGGCGTGCTGTTTGAACTGGTGCGGGACGGGAATGTCACGCTGAATGCGGGGAGCGCCAAGGGAGCCGTGAAGGCTGCTTACGACATGCTGCTTTCACTTACGGATGTGCTGGGCCTGCTTCTAAAGAAGGGTGAGGGCGACGGCCTGCCGGATGATATACAGCAGCTGGTCGACCGGCGTGCCGCAGCGCGCAAAAACAAGGATTGGAACCTGAGCGACACCCTTCGGGATGAGATCAAGGCGCTGGGTTACATACTGGAGGACACGCGTGAGGGGCAGAAGGTTAGGAAGGGCGTATAAAAGCTGCTCTGAAAGTAGATAGTTGATACTTTTTGCCTGCTTAAGTGACCCTGATACCAAGCCGTTTCATGAAAGGAGGAATGCGCATGAAAAACGCTTTCTTTCGCCGTGGAACGGTTCTTTTGGTATGCCTGTGCCTGATTTCACTTGGGGTAGCATCCTATGCCATCCTGGACGGAAGACAAGCCGCAACAACCGTATTTCAGGCGCGTGGCGATGAGCCTGAGGTTGTAAAGCCGTCCATGCCAAGCGGGGAGATCAACGTGAACACGGCAGATTTGGACGGGTTGATGCTGTTGCCGGGTGTTGGAGAAAAGACCGCCGCGGAGATCATCAAAGAGAGGGAAGCAAACGGACCATTCCATTTCCCGGAGGACTTGCTTGCCGTGAAGGGGATTGGGACAAAAAAGCTGGAAGGTATGCTGCCCCATATCCGGCTAGATGTTAAGCCTTAACGGGGGAAAGCATACTAATCATGACCTCTGACAGGGAAGCCAACAAACAAACGAAGCCGTAGGGGCGATTATTAATCGCCCGCCAAGTCTGATGTCCTGACCGCAACATGCGGGCGATTAATAATCGCCCCTACAGCTTTCATACGAAGATGAATAAGTTTGCCAGCGATCACAATCCCTGGCTAAGGAGTCTAGCTTATAATGAAGCAGGAGGAAACAACACAGCGCATGGAAACAAACCATTCCCCTTTAACGGAAAAAGAAAATACCGCCCTGAGGTTTTTAAATAGGGCGGCATCGGTATATAACCCCCACAAAGGTCCGGAGGATATTGTGCTGGAGATCTTCTTTACGGATATACAAAAAACGTATCAAATGGTTTTGGGTAAAGAAAGCTGCACCGTGCTGACGGAAGGTTTCCGCCCTTTTGACGCCCGGGCGGAGGCAGCGTATCCCGTTTTTGAAGATATGGCAAAAGGCCGGAAAAGCCCCGCCATGGAGCTTATCAAAGGCCATGTCAAAACAAAAGGCGATTTGCGCATCCTGAAAAAGCTGGAGGACTTTTTCCCCGGCCTGGAAGCGGAAAAATAGCGGTTTATCCGTGGAATGCGCCCATGACGGCGCCGGCTGTATCCACCTGCTCGGCGACAAGCTTGCCGATGGCCTGTGTGCCTACCCTCGGCTCGTTGCCGCTGACCATATCGGCTGTCCGCCAACCTGAATCCAGAACATTTTTCACTGCCAATTCCACACAGTCCGCTTCGCTGTGAAGATGCAGCGAACGTCTTAGCATCATGGCGGCGCACAGGATCATGGCAATGGGATTGGCCATATCCCGCCCGGCCAGGGGAGCTTCCTCGCCTTGGGCCGGCAGGTAAACGAAAGGCTTGGCGTCACCCACCATGGCACAGGGCGCAAGGCCCAGGCCGCCGGTGATCCCCGCAGCAATGCCGGAAAACGGACGGTGTAATAGCGGCCCCGTCAGAAGCACATCAAACCTGTTTGGACGCCTTACAAGCTCTGCGGCGCATAGGTTTGGCTCCAGCCACTTTATGAATACATCGGGATAATCTCTGGAAACACGCTGGGCTGTTTCAAGCCACAGGCGGGTGGTGGCGTCAAGGTCAGAAAGAAATGTACCGCATACGGTCTTGCGGCGTTCCCGGGCCAGGCGGAAAGCCAGCCGCGCGGCCTGCTCCGCCTGTATCGCCGTGGAGGAGGCTGTATCGACTGCCTTTTGTCCTTCATCTTCCATGAAAGATTCTTCGGTGCCGCTTAACAATGGCCAGACGAGGACCATATCCAAGGTGCCCGCAAGGGTCTCCCTAAGCGGTGAGGCGGCTGCCGGAGCAGGGGGAATGGCGCAATGCTGCAGTCCGGCGTAAAGCTTAAGGCCGCTTCGCAAATGACTGATGCCCTGCTCCGGGTGCATGCCCTGTGAAAGCTTGTCCCATATAGGGCTGCCCGATGCGCCCAGAAGCACGGCATCGGCGGAGCGGCACATATCCAGCGCTTTATCGGCAAGCGGTGTGCCATATGCCTGGATGGCGGCCTTGCCCAGCTTTTCATCCATGAACGTGAAGCTGTGGCCAAAGGCGCATGCCACGCTGGTCAATACACGCACAGCTTCCTGCATGACCTCGGGGCCGACGCCGTCGCCCGGCAGGCAGACGATTCTTGCTCTCATGGCGCACCTCCCATCTTGATTTGAGATAAATGATTCGCCCGGACGCTTGCCATATCCTGCAAGGTCCGGGCGAAGTTTGTTGCAAACTGCATTCTGTTTGATAACTCGTTTGTTTGTTGACCTCCCTGCCGGGGATTAGTCAAACTCGTTAAATTGATAGATTACTATTCCCAATCCAGCGGATAGCTGGGCACAGGGTTTTCCAGCGCTTTGCCATTGTCTCTGAGTACGGTGAGCAGGCTTTGGATACTGTTGTCGTTTTCATAAGGGGTGGGGGCGAAATCATTGTAATCTGTGCGGGAGGAAATGCGGCAGGGGATGATGCGGAATCCTTCCGGGGTGGCCGCACCGTTTGACACACGGAAGCGCGTCTGGAAGATATAGGTGCTCATATCGCTGGGCTTTGTGTTACCGGCGAAGGAGAAGTTGCCCAGAGAATAACAGATGTATTTGCCTTTGTAGATTTCAATGGGATTGATGCGGTGGCTGTGGTGGCCGACCACCAGGTCAGCCCCGGCATCGATGGCCATCTTGCCCAATTTCTGCTGGTTGTCGTTTGGCTTATAATCCAGCTCATTGCCCCAATGGAAGCTGACGATCACGATAGGGTATTGTGCCTTGGCGGCGGCCACATCCTTGGGTACCTGTTCAAAAAGCGCGGGATACTGGTCAAACGTCTGGTAGGCCAGCATGGCGATTTGCACGCCCTGGGCTTCATATACACCTGTTTCACCGCCGCCGGAGTAGGCGATGCCCGCGTTATTCAACGTTTGCTGCGTTTCTGAATAACCTGCGGCGCCATGGTCCATCACATGGTTGTTCTCCAGGGAAACGGACTCTATGTTGCCGGAGGTCAAAATTTGCACGTATGAGGGCGGCGCGGAAAACAGAAAGGAGTTTTCCTTCTTGTCGGGGTTGATGGGGGCTGTGGTCAAAGTTCCCTCAAAATTCACAAGCGTCATGTCGTCCTGGGCGAAGATATCCTTTACATTGCGGAAGGGGAATGACAAATCGCCTTTCTGCTTGTCCAGCTCTTTATCGAAAATGGATTTGTCACTCTTGCGCACATCACCGCCGATGGTCACATCCCCGGTAAAGCTCATGGTCAGGAGGACAGAGCCGTCCTGGGAGGGTAAGGCGGTGGGCGTAGGCTGTGAGCCAGACGGGCTCTGCACAGCGGATGGATCCTGCGTAGAGGAAGGGTCTGGCGTAACGGAAGGGTCCGGCGTAGCGGATTTACTTTGTTCCCCTCCAGTCAGGTCCAGAAAGGATATTTCCTCATCCTCCGCCAAAGCACCAAGCGTGAGGAACATCATAAGGACCAGGAGCCCGGATAGGACACGACGCATGAGCAGCACCTCCGAAAACAAGGGTATTTTAACCAATTGAACGATGGAAAAAACCAAAACCCTGCATTACAGTTCGTGAATGAAGGCTTCAATGCGATCCAGGGCTGCGGTGAGCTTGTTTAGTGCCGTAGCGTAGCAGCAGCGGATATGCCCTTCGCCGCTTTGCCCAAAGGCGGTGCCCGGCACACAGGCCACCTGGCAGCGGTTTAATAGGCGTGTGCAGAATTCTTCGCTTGTAAGGCCCGTTTTACGTATGGATGGGAATACGTAAAATGCACCCAGCGGCTCAAAGCAATCCAAATCCATTTTGCGGAAGGCATCCACCATGAGCCTGCGACGGCGGTCGTAGCTTACGCGCATCTGAACCACATCTTCATAATTGTTTTCCCGGCCGGTCCGGAGTGCCTGCTCGGCGGCCACCTGGCCCTGACGCGGCGCGCACATGATGGCATATTGATGGATTTTGAACATGGCGGCGACGATAGGCGCCGGGGCGCATACGTAGCCCATGCGCCAGCCTGTCATGGCAAAGGCTTTGCTGAAGCCGTTGATGGTGATGGTCCTTTCCCACATATCGGGGAGGCTGCCAAAGCTTACATGAGGCTCGGGGCCATAAGTCAGCTCGGAGTATATTTCATCGCTGATGACCAGAATATTGTTTTCCCTGACCACCTGGGCAATGCTTAATAAGTCCGCCTGCCCCATTATGGCGCCGGTGGGATTGTTGGGGTAGGGCAGGATCAGCGCCTTGGTGCGCGGTGTGATCTTTTCGCGAACTGCTTGCGCCGTCAGTTTAAAGGCGGTCGTATGATCTGTCTTTAGCGCCACGGGTGTGCCGCCGGCAAACAATACGCTGGGGCTGTAGCTGACGTAGCTGGGCTCGGGCACCAGCACCTCGTCGCCGGGGTTGACGATCGTGCGCAGGGCCAGGTCGATGCCCTCGCTGGCCCCCACCGTCACCAGTATCTCCTGAGTAGGATCATAGGTGATGTGGTACCTGTTGGCAAGGTAATACGCGATCTCCCGGCGCAATGAAAGAATGCCCCAGTTGGAGGTGTACTGCGTCTCCCCATCCAGGATGCTGTTGATGGCGGCGTTGCGGATATGGAAGGGAGTGATGAAATCAGGCTCGCCCACGCCCAGGGATATGGCGTCGGGCATATTCGCCACGATATCGAAAAACTTGCGGATTCCGCTGGGAGCGACACCGGCAACCCTGGGGTTGATATATTTGGAATAATCGATACTCACGGCGAAACCACCAATCTGCGGTCGGACCGGTCGGTGTCAAAGATCACGCCTTCGGACTTATATCGCTTGAGCACGAAATGGGTGGCGGTGCCTGTAACCATTTCCAGGGGGCTCAGTTTTTCGCTGACGAAGAAGGCAAGCTCCTTCAAGGTATGGGCTTC
>JAEZJP010000158.1 GCA_023415715.1 Bacillota bacterium | reverse complement strand
CTTCCAACATATCCTTCGGCGTGGAAAGTTCGCCGCAGGAAGGAATTGAAAAGGCGGCCGCCATCGCCCAGGCATCGGATTTTATTGCCGAAAAGCCGGACGGGTATGAGGATGCCATTGCCCAAGGCGGTGCCAACGTATCCGGCGGCCAGAAGCAGCGCCTTGCCATCGCCAGGGCGATACTGAAAAATCCCGAAATCTTTATATTTGACGACAGCTTCTCCGCATTGGATTATAAGACGGATGTGGCGCTGCGTTCCGCTCTCAAGCGGGAAACGGCAAACAGCACCGTAATCATCGTGGCCCAGCGCATCAGCACCGTACTGCATGCTGAACAGATCATCGTGCTGGACGAAGGCAAGGTGGCAGGCATAGGCAACCATTCGGAACTGATGGAAAATTGCGAAATTTACCGTCAAATTGCCATGAGCCAGCTTTCAAAGGAGGAATTGGCACATGCAGAATAATAGAAACCGCCCCCGCGGACCTATGGGCGGCCCGATGGGCCACGGCCCCATGATGGGTGGAGAAAAACCGAAAAATTTCAAAGGCACCATGGGCAAGCTGATACGCCATCTTGCCGGCTACCGGCTGGCCACGGCCATCGTGATTATTCTTGCCATTGCCAGCGCCGCCTTAGCTATCTATGGTCCTAAACAATCGGGTTACATTGTAGATGAAATCTTTACGGGCCTTATGAGCGGCTTTAAGGGCGGTCCGGGTATAGATTTCAACGCCGTATCCGGCTTGCTGCTGGGTTTGCTGCTTTTATACGCGTTCAGCTCCGCCTTCGGCATCCTGCAGGGATATGTGATGGCCGGCGTCTCTCAAAAGCTCAGCTATAATTTCCGCAGGCAGCTATCCGAAAAAATCCACCGCCTGCCCATGAGCCACTTTGACGGTGTGACCCACGGCGAAGTACTGTCCCGCATCACCAACGATGTGGATACCCTGACCCAAAGCCTGAACCAGAGCTTATCCCAGGTAATCTCCTCCATAACCACTGCCATCGGTGTGCTGATTATGATGCTTACCATCTCCTGGCAGATGACGCTGGCCACCCTTCTGATCGTGCCGATTTCCGCCGTGCTTATGCAGTTTGTGGTAAAAAAATCGCAGAAGCACTTTAAACGCCAGCAGCAATACCTGGGCCATGTAAACGGCCAGGTAGAGGAGGTATATTCCGGCCAGCTGATCGTCAAGGCGTTCAACGGCGAACAGCGGGCGCTTAACTCTTTTGAGGAAAACAACAAGGAGTTGTATGAATCCGCCTGGAAATCGCAATTCCTGTCGGGCCTGATGATGCCCATCATGATCTTCATCGGCAACCTGGGGTATGTGATGGTGGCCATTCTGGGCGGCTCTCTGGCTATCCGGGGTGTCATCACCGTAGGCGATATCCAATCCTTTATTCAATATGTTCGTATGTTCAACCAGCCACTGTCGCAAATCGCCCAGGTGACAACCATGCTTCAGTCCACCGCCGCGGCAGCGGAACGTGTGTTTGAATTCCTGGAGCTTCCTGAAGAAGAACAAAGTGTTCCTAATCCTACGCCCATTACGAACCTTACCGGCCAGGTGACCTTTGACCATGTGCAATTCGGTTATGTACCGGAAAAGACAATCATTCACGACTTCAGCGCAGTTGTGAAGCCAGGTCAGAAGGTGGCTATCGTCGGCCCCACAGGCGCCGGCAAGACCACCATGGTTAAGCTGCTGATGCGCTTCTATGACGTATCAGGCGGCCGGATCCTTATCGACGGCCACGACCTTCGAAGCTTTGACAGGCAGGAAATACGCAGCCTGTTCGGTATGGTACTGCAGGATACATGGCTCTTTAACGGAAGTGTCCTGGAAAACATCCGCTACGGAAAGCTAAACGCTACTCCAGAGGAAGTGGAGGCAGCTGCCATGGCAGCCCATGCCCATCATTTCATACAGACGCTGCCAGGCGGCTATGATATGACCATTAATGAGGAAGCCAACAATATATCCCAAGGGCAGAAGCAGCTGCTTACCATTGCCAGGGCTATATTGGCAGATCCTCAAATTCTGATCCTGGACGAAGCTACAAGCTCTGTGGATACGCGTACGGAGCTGCGCATACAGAAGGCCATGGATAACCTGATGCGCGGCCGCACCAGCTTCGTCATCGCCCACCGCCTGTCCACCATCCGCGATGCCGACCTCATACTGGTCATGCGGGACGGGGATATTGTGGAGCAGGGCAAGCATGAGGAATTGCTCGAGAAGAACGGCTTCTACGCACAGCTTTACAACGCCCAGTTCCAGCAGGCAATGTCGGCCTGAAACAGACTGAGAAAAAGAAGGCTTCGCAAAACAGCGAGACCTTCTTTTTTTTTAACGTGCTTCTCCTTTCTGGACAAATTAAGCGTTAAGTACATGAGCAAATCGAGCGCGGCGCATACTACAACCTGCGGTCATGTACCGGCATTTTTCACGCAATGGAAAGCAGGTGTCTGCCTGAATGGAAAAAACGAGGACCACCCTCATCCCCTATACCTTGGAAACAGTCCCCCGGGCCGGTGACCGGGAGATACGCATGCGGCCCATGTCCGGCACCATCCATGCGCGGCCCAGGAAGTCCATGTCAAAGGAGAAAGCGAATGTTTGACAAACAAAAGCCCATTCCCCTGCGTCAGAAGAAAAAACAGGACGAATACCGCGACCTTGTCTCCCGTATTTCCCCCAAATCTCCGCTGGGCCAGGGCATGCTGAAGGCTTTCCTGGTAGGCGGGCTGATTTGCGTGCTGGGACAGGCGTTCATAGACATCGGCAAAGCGTATCTGGATATGACCGCCAGCGCCGCAAGCACCTTTGCGAGCATCGCACTTGTATTCCTCACGGCCCTGTTTACAGGCATAGGCCTGTTTGACAAGCTGGCCAAGTTTGGCGGCGCTGGTACTTTGGTGCCCATCACCGGCTTTGCCAATGCCATGGTCGCCCCCGCTATGGAATTCCGCAGGGAAGGCATGGTGCTGGGGCTGGGCGCGCGGCTGTTTACCATTGCCGGGCCTGTGCTGGTATACGGCATAAGTGCCTCGGTGATTGTGGGCATCCTCTACGCAATCTTCCGTTGGTAAGGGGGGAGCAAGCTATGGAAAAAAGAATGGGCGCCGAAACGGT
>JAEZJP010000130.1 GCA_023415715.1 Bacillota bacterium | reverse complement strand
TGCATCCTGTAAAGAGCCCCGCCCTCCCTGAATTTTTGTGCGCCGGGGCCATGAACCCGCGCCATACGGATGCGGAACTGATGGTCGAGGCGGTGCGCTCGGGACGGCTGGATGCGTACAGGCTCTTCCTTCTGGCGGATCACCGGACAACCTCCGTCCAGCAAGTGGATGCACTGCTGAAGGAATGGCTGGAAGAACCACGGAACAGCCGGATTCGCAACGCGCTTCGGACGGAGTAAGCAGCGGCGAATCGCTCTGGCATGCAAATACAGCCGGGAGCGATTGAACTGACCCCAAAAAGTTAGATAAAGATACGGTTAAGCGGCAGATAGGGCTTGCAACCCGTGAAGAACGGGCGGCAAGCCCTTGAGTCTAGCCTTCCTGCGGCGTATGTTGGAATATTCCAGATAGTCCATAATCTCGGTTTTTAAGTGTACCATGGAACGAAAATTCTGCAGATACAGCAACTCACTTTTGAGTAGTACGAAGAAGTTCTCATTATGGCATTATCCAAACAGTTGCCCTTGCGGCTCATTCAGTTTTTATATGAATTCTATCCGTTCGTAGGCATTACCCCCCAACCTAATGCCGTATGGGCCTCCCTATCACAACATGTAAACAACGCCGCTATTGCATTTGAGGAACCCATAATCAGAGATAGGCGATAACTGTATATAGTATAACATTAATGATTCCGGCCACTTGACACTTTTCCGCCTGTTTTGAGCAACTTTTTTGCAACTTTTTTCTTTCACCCTTGTCCGGTCAAAGGTGGACAATTCCTTATTTCACTAGGACAACAAAGGAATTTTGATTACATTTTATATCGATGGGGTTCAAGAGGCCGGAGGTTCAAATCCTCTCACCCAGACCAAAAATACCGTTGAAAACACTAGGTTTTCAGCGGTTTTTTTATATTACACAATCTATTTTGCGGGATAGTTTTAACATGAAAATTGCATGGACGCAGTCAATTAACTGACTGCTATCCATGCAAGCTCTGTGTAGAATGAATGACTCCCCAGGAGGGTTTTAGGTTGCATCAAAATCACCTATCCGAAACCACCAATGGCTCATCCTCAAACCAGACGTTATCTTTTTCAAGCTCGCTTCGCAATGCAGAATACTTCAGCTCCCGCATATCCTGATACCCAGCCGCTGCCATCAGCGCTGCCGCGGTGCCCGAGGCCTGACCCTGCGCCATGCAGGAAACGGTATTGCGGGTCGACATGTGGGCATCATGGTCAGAAGTGATCATCATGCCGATTGCATAGAGGTTGGACAAGCCCGTTGCCTGAATGGCCCGCAGGGGTACCCCGTAGGTACTGCCGTTTCGGATCTGGAACTTAGGCGCTTCATCGTGAAAGCCGTAGGAGAAAATATCGTCTTTGAAGTGCGTTCCGTCAATGATCTCCTGATTGGTCAGATCATAATCGCACCGGATACAGCGCGCCCTGCGGATGGTGATAGTTGGGGCAGTTCGGGTAATAAAAGCATTTTGACTGTTGGGGATGACCTGCTTTAGAAGTTTGAGGGCCTCAGACTGCCGCCGGCGCAGTTCATATTCCGCCTGCGAAAGGGCATCCCGGTTTGTTGGGCAGGCGGGCATATGAAAATTCAGCTTGATGAACATAAAATACTTGTCATGGATCGTTGTCGTGACCGTATGCATGCCCAATTCTTTTGCCTTTTGATGGAAAATTGGATCAAGCTTTTCCCAGTTACCGTCCACCCTTATAAGCTTCGGGCCTGCTCCGTCCCGGTTCCCCAGGGCGTATTCCTTCAGGGCCCCGTTCTTTTGAAGGAAGGCATAATATTCATCAATATCAATGCCGGCGATTCCCATACTGTTGGCTACTGCGTAATCATTGGTCTGGGTAAACTGCGCCCCCGCCCGTGCGCTGAGGTCGCCAAAGCCCGTGGCGTCAATCACCGCTTTGGCAAACAGCGCCTCGCATCCCTCATGGGACTCCGTGATCACGGCAGTAATCCGGCCGTCTTTTACAGCCGCGTCCACTACCATGGTGTTGAGCAACACATCAACCCCGGCTTCCCGCAGCATCTCTACGGCAATCAGCTTGTACACTTCCACATCTACACAGAGGGTGTCCGAATCGTAGCCATAGTTCATAAGCGTCTCGTTATGGCCGGATGATCCGCCCGCTTTTGTCAGCCGGTCGATGAATTCCTCCGGAAGGCCACGGATCACTTTTTTCTTTTTTGCACCGGGGAAGGCTTTGTAAAGGTTGAAGAAACTGTGCAGACCGCAGCCCCCTTCAGTCGCTATTCCGCCCACATATCCCTTGTGCTCCACTACCGCTGTCTTAGCCCCATGGCGAGCGGCTGCGATGGCGGCAAACACGCCCGCCGTACCCGCCCCGCAGACCACCACGTCGTATTGCCTGGCACTTACCCTTGATTCAGGCCTGATATAAAAATCCATAGGCTTCCTCCTGAAGATTTACTCGCCCAGATACACGCCATGCTCCCGAAGAGTGGAACGCAGCAGATTAACGTTAAGCAGCCTTGGCGTAAAGCCTTTTGTGGCGCACAGCGCCGCCGCGACCCCCACAGCCTCCCCCTGTGCCATGCAGGAAACGGTGTTCCGTGTGGACATGTGCGCCTCCCACTCGCTGGTGATCAGGCGGCCCGCTACCAAAAGGCCCTCGACCTTCACTGGAAGCAGTGCCCGGTAGGGAATGCCGTAGCATTTGGCGTCCTTGATCATGATCCTGGGGGCGCAGTCGTGGAACCCGTACAGGAAAACCTCGTCCTCAAATCGCGCTCCGTTTACGATCTCATCCACGGAAAGATCATATTCGCATTTGATCACCCTGGTATAACGAACGCCCAGGCCGTAGGAAGTCCAGTACACATACGCGTGTTCAAAGCCCGGGATGTACTTTACGAGCATCCTGGACAGCTCCATGACCTGGTGACGGAGCTGGATCTCTGCTTTGGTGCATTCTTCGTTGTTTGTGGCGTCCACGTTCCTTTTATTCGCGGTATTGATGTAGTTGAAATTGTTTGCGTGATAGGAGAAGCCCAGCGGCCCCCACATACCGCTCTTTTCCATGAATTCCGTGAAGCGGGGATCTTTCTTCAGGTCAAAACCAAGCCGGATAACATCGTCGTCCCCGTCCTTTTCCCCGCGGATCAGTTGGGTGACCATGCCGCGCTCTTCCAGGTATTTCACCAGCCGCTTCATGTCCACGTTCATCATACCGAAAGGGAAGCCTACCGAGGTGGTGCCGTGCTTCTTGATGAATTCCGCGCCGGAAAGGGCTGCCACATCACCGTCGCCGGTGGTATCGATCACCACTTTGGCACGGATTGCCTCACGGCCGGATTTGCTTTCGATCAGGACACCCTCTACCGTGTCCCCCTGCTTCATGACACCGGCGACCATGGTATGAAGCAGAATCTGTACGCCAGACTCCTCCAGCATCTGAAAGGCCACATCCTTGAAGGCTTCCCAATCGATCAGTGTGATTGCGGAGTCATAGTTGCCGCCTTTGTCCTGCTCCAGGTGGCCGTAAGATGCCTTTTGATCCATCAGCCGGTCGATCACTTCCTGGGGCAAGCCTTTTATCAGCTGCTGCTTTTTTGCGCCGGGAAATGCTTTATAAAGGTTATAAAAGCTGTGCAAAGGGCCCGCACCGCTTACCATGGTGCCGCCGATGTATCCGTTACGTTCTATCAGCATGGTACTGGCTCCGGTCCTGGCGGAAGCCAGGGCGGCAATGAATCCCGCGGTTCCACCCCCGCAAACCACTACGTCGCACTGGTATGCGACGGGCGTTTGCAGCTTTTCCTCATAGAAAGCCATTTGGTTCATACGTATCATTCATTCCTTTCGCTTTGCTCAGGTACAAAGAGATCTCCATCAAATTGTTTGAATCACTGCATAAGGAAAGGCATACTTGGGATTGTACAATCCCGGATACAAGGAGCATGCCTGCCCCGGCTGCTGCAATGTGACATAGGCCATGATATCCCAGGAAGAGGTCACCTCTGCCGCCGGGATTTGAGCATTGAAACCATCTCCCGCTTTTTCCATACGGACGGTTTTGAATTCGCCCTCAAGCTGGTTCACATTACGGTAATGCAGCACGGGGTCTGCGGGACAATCCAACATTCCGGCCACCGCCGCCCTGATGCGGATCGCCTGGCCGGCCTTAGCCACAGATGGGAAATCAGCGGTGATTTCAAAATCCTTCAAGCAGGATACGTCTTGGATAAGCATGCCGACCGGAACCTCCCCCATGCCGTTTTTATGAAGCAGGCCTTGCACGCTTAAAAGATCCTTCTCCAATTCCGGGGTAAGGTCACCCCATGTTCCCCTGCGGGTTGTGGACCCGGCGGAGCTGAAATCCAGGTCGTGGTAGTACTCTCTACGGCCCAATTCTGATAGTTCCTTCCAGCTTTCCATAGCCTTAGTGAGGAAGTGGTGGCATTCCATAAGGAAATGCGCAGCGCCGGTTTCGTTCCAGCAAGCCAGCGCATAAGCGGAACGGATTTTTTGCGCATGGTACAAGCCAAGGTGCGATACCATTTCCATGTCCAGACAGGCAGCTTTGATTTCCGCTTCCTTAGTGCCCTCTTCCTTAAGGCAATGAATCAGCAAGGAAGTTTGGGCAGATAGTTCCTGAAGCCATGCGGCATATTGCATCGGCGTGTATTTGCCCCGGGCTGTTTTTGCCGTGTGCACATCATGGGCATACTCGTCGATCCCATAGAACAGGCCGTGATCGCTGGGCTCCGTGGAGCCGTATGTAATGCTCTTGTTAAAATCGTAAGGGGCAATTTTGTTCAGGTTGTTTTCCGCGAACAATGCCCAGCCTGTATTGAGCTCGGTCCAATACCGCAATGAGGGATGGACCGGCATATGCACCGTGGTGATCAGGGGAACGATACGACTGGCCATGGCCAGAGCCTGCTCAAGCAGCATTCCCTGCTTTTCTCCAAAGCGCCTTGCGAATTCCCCTTCCCATACTTGCGCGTCTGTATTGGAATTGTACCCGAGCCGGCCATACAGTGTATACCACAGCCAGAACCGCTCTTCTTCCCACTTTGCCTGGTTCAGCGATTCATCCCTGAAAATCTTCCAGGGAGCTTTGTGGGACAATTCATGCCCGTACTTTAGCGACAGAGGCGCATTCACCTGGAATCCCGTTGCACCGGATAAAGAGCAGCTTTTTGAAAACCTGCGGGCATACTCTGCGTCTCCCCAAAGGAACAGGTTTGTGGATCCATAGTTCCATAACCTGAAAATTACATCGTACTTCTTGGGTTTTTGAAGCATGTCCGCATAGGAATACCGCCGGGAGTGGTTATAGTTATGAAGCTGGGCCAGTTCTTCCGAGCGCATGATGGACAAGTGATAGGGAAGCGCCGCATGCTCGCACCAGTACTTGGTGGGCACTTCCACATCAAGCCCAAGCGACTGGGCATGATCGACCATAGCCTCCGTCAATCCTTTTGCCCGAAGGTCAAGCGTAAACCGCTTGCCGGTTTGACGGCCGGCTTCAGCTACCGCGTCAGAACAGTGATTCCAAAATTCCTCGGCGGAAACCTGGGTGCCGACCCCCGATTCATGGTTTACCCGGAATTGGACAATATCGATCCCGGGCACGGTCTTCAGCAATTCTACAATCCCTGTATAGCAGTATTCGCTAAGCTCCCTTTCAGATTCCGGCAGGTTCTTCACCAAGGATTCCTGCGCGCTTGTCCAAGGGCGCTGCTGCCAAGTGGCCAGCACAAACTTCATGCCGTATTGGTGGCATACATCCACCGCCCTGCGCAGAGCAGTTAAGTTTTCTTCCCTTAAGGTGGTTACCCGGTCGGTAAGACTCACCGACTCATACCCCTTCACCTCAAGGAAAAAGGGATACGGGGGGGACATGTAGGCTGTATCAAAGCCGAGGATCAGGCAGAACCGGTTGAACCTGGCATTGGCCAGCCTTTTGATGTAGTAATGCCAGAACTCATCCGACAGGAACCACTCATTGTCAAGATGACCCAGCAGATAGCGATCCATGCAGCGCACCTGGTTTTCAGGGCTTTCGGTATATTCCTGAGCATTTTTGATGGCATCCAAGCCATACAGCCTGATTTTCCTGGCCATCTCCAGCAGCAGGTACAAAAGCCCGGTTTCATCAGCACCCGCCAGCACAAGCAATTCACCAACCCGGGTATTGCACCGGAAACAGCCAACGCTTTCAGGCTTAAGGGGCATCTGTTTGCAATTGCCCTCAAGCAAAACCTTCACCTGGTAATCCGATACGGTACCGATCACTACCGTACATTCCCCATCATTATCATTCTGGGGAAGAGTTTCTATTTTTTCAAATTGGATTTTCTTTTCCGTAAGCGCACTTTTGAATTCTTCGATCCCTGTTTGAACCACATTGGAATAGCATGGATTGCATAACATCAGCTTCAGGGAGTCCATAATCATCACACCTGCCTTCTGTACTTGCTTTGCCCGTATATTTCAATCCTTTAAACCCGCAGCGGCAATGCCTGCCACAAATTGTTTCTGGAATGTCAGAAATACGACAAATATGGGAAGCAGCGAGCACACGGAAGCTGCCAGGATCGCACCATAACTGGCGGAATTCTCATCCCTGAAAAAGTTGAGCCCCAGGGGAATGGTGGCCAGTTCCTTGCTGCGGATATATACCAACGCCGCTTCGTACTCATTCCAGGAGGAAACGAACTGGAATATGATCAGGGCACTGATGGCAGTTGTGGAAAGCGGGAGTACCACTTTTAAGAAAACGGTAAAATGCCCTGCGCCGTCTATCTTGGCTGCCGCGCTCAGGTCATCCGGGATGGATAGAAAAAACTGACGCAGCATGAACGTGCCGAACGCTGTAAACATGCCCGGCAGGATCAGCGCAGCGTGGGTATTGTATAATCCCAAGACTTTGAACAATACGAACCTTGGAATCAGCATCATCTGGGCAGGAAAAGCAAGGGTGGAAAGGTAAATCAAAAAGATTATTTCACGGCCTTTGAAGTTGATTTTGGAAAAGGCGTAGGCCGCCAGCGCACTGGTAACAACTTCCCCAAAGACACTGAACAGGGTAACCTTGGTGGAATTCAAAAAAAAGACACTGAAAGGCACATCCGAATTCCAAACCCTGTCGTAATTGGCCATAGTAATCTTATCAGGGATCCATTTGATGGGAAACGAAAAAATCTGATTGTCCGGTTTGAAAGAGGAGGAGATCATCCAGACAAACGGCAGGATCATCGAAATGGAGAACGCCGCCATCAGGATGGTCAGAATTGTTTTTATCAAACGTTTTTTG
>JAEZJP010000119.1 GCA_023415715.1 Bacillota bacterium | reverse complement strand
GTACAAAAGCGCTTAAGCAGGCGATAGCAGGCTGCAGCAACTTGGCCTACGCCAGAGTAGACGCGCGTATAATCCGGCGGCAGCAGCAGTACCTTTTTCAGTCTTCCGCAAAGGGGCATAAGCGCTTCCTCCAGCGCTTGTACAACCTCCTGCTGGGGTAGCCCCTGCGGTAAATCGGAAACTTTTATAATCTCCTGCATCTTTGAACCTCTTTAACTTACGTATGCAGCCGCATCGAATTGATCCCTTGCCCGTAATCACTTTTTGATGAGCTATGCCCGCCTGTATTTGTTGAATACCTCTCGGAATGTCGCGCCGTTGTTAAAGTCGATGCGCGAAAGGCGCTCCTTCTCTGACAATTCCATGACCTTTACGGTTACTTCGTCCAAGATTTCATGGGGGATAACGATCACCGCATCCACATCTCCAAAGATCCAGTCGCCAGGCCGCACCAGCAGGCTTTTACTCAGCGCGCCGGACACATAGATCGGGATTTGAATTTCTCGCGGACGCCAGCGTTTTTTCGATTCTATGGGTGATGTGTAGCGTGCAAAGCAGGCCCAATTTTGGATCTCTAATATACCAGGCTTGTCGCGCGTGCCTCCGTCGATCACCGCGCCTACCGCGCCTGCCGCGCGCGCGCCATAGCTCATCATTTCGCCCCAGTGTCCCGCTGTGTCATCTTTTTCGGCGTTCAGGACGACTACGCATCCGGGGGTAAACCGATCAAATAAAGCACAATTATCAAAGTCCGGGCGCGGCAGATCCGCATCAAAGCGCGGTTCACGCACACCCCATATGGTAAATGCGGGGCCGCATACCTTCATTTTTTCTGAAAGAGGTGCAATCGCTAGATCCATGCATTGGTTCCCATAGCCCATAACGTCCATCACATCATAGATATCGGCCGAATAGGATTGCAACAGCTTTTCGCGGTACTCGATGATCTTGGAAAGTTCCATTCATTTTCCCTCGCAATCTTCATATTTGTCCTGCTATGCCCTATAACCAAGGCCCTCCAAAAGTCCACGCAGATATCCGATGGCGTACAAACGACCTTTGAACATGTAACCCGGCTTGCCATTCTCTTCGCCCGCCATGGTCGGCACATGGTCAACTCGAATCGGGGCTTCAATGCCTGCTTCCAGGTACGAAGCCAGCGCCTGGCGCATGTCTGTCTTACCCGCATCGTGAAACGTTTCCTGGAAGTCTGCGGCGTTGCCCTGCACATCACGGAAGTGCACGAAGAAGATTTTCTCCTTGCCAAATCGGCGGATGGTTTTGGGGATATCCTCACACATCGTGGCGAAGCAGCCCTGGCAGAATGTGATGCCGTGATATGGACTATCGGACATAGACATAGCTCGCGCGAAGGCATCGGCGGTTATGAAGATGCGCGAAAGGCCACGGATGGGGGTGATTGGAGGATCGTCAGGATGCAACGCCATCTTGACTTTCGCCTTTTCAGCCACGGGTAGTACGCGCCGGATGAAGTATTCATAATTGTCCCACATCCGCTCCGCAGACACTTCACCCGCCCAGGTCAGTGGCTCTCCCAGCATCTGCGCATGATGATAGCCCGTTACCAGTGCGCCGCCGCGGGAGGGGATGTTCATCTCGCTGCGGAACCATCCCAGAACAGGCATGAAATTGTAGCACATGATCTCAATGCCCAACCTGCCCATATTTTCTAGGAGTGCCTGGAACCTTGCGATCTCCTCATCACGCCCGGGCAAGCCGAGTTTGATCTTCTCATTGGGCGGCGCGCCTTCGATCACCGTGATGCGAAACCCATAGTCCTTGAAGCGGTCATAGATAGTCTTGAGCTGTTGGAAATCCGCATAATCAAACGACGGGTCAGCATAGGGGAGGTTGCAAACCGCCTCCTTGACACCCAATTGCCTGTCCAGTGCCCACATTTCCGTTGGTTTCGCTGTGAGCATGTCAGCGATACGAAGCATATGGTCCCTCCTGATCGTCAAAATTTTATGAGTACGTTTTTGATCGTGTATGCGCCCACGTGTACAGCAACAGTATTGCCGTTAACTTTCAGCGCGCCTGCCTTTTCCTCCAGCAGGTTGGTTTCCCAGGCGGAACGAATGGGCTTTGCGCAGGTGATGCGCATATCGTCCGCCTTCCCGTCGGTTTCGAACAGGCGTACAAGCACCGCGTCAGGCTCGTCATACGCCGGTTTGATGGCGCTGACAATGACGTTTTCCTTGTCAACACCAAAGAAGGACATTTCATTAGCCGGCAGCGCGCCCGCCTGTACACTGCCCGCATGCGTCAGTAGCGGCGTCCCTTGCTCCCAGCCGAAGCGGTAGGCTTTCCCGCTGACACAATCGCCAATATGCGGATGAATCGTATACGTCCATTGCTGATGCCCCTGGCTGAGCACCCAGGCGTGCGGGTCGCCGCAGCTCACGCCGGTGCGCAAAAAGAATGCTTCAATGTTGCTGTCCTGTATGCGCATAAGCGGCAGGTGCGTACCGATGGTTACACCGTAGTCGCCGTAACCCACATCGACCCACTTGGTAACATCGCGCATATGGCGCCGGTATTCAGGCTTGATTTCATCCCTGTTGATTGCGCCTACGCCAAGCACCACATCGTCGTCAATGCCCTTCATCATTTCCGGCCACTTCATCGAATGGAACGGCACGCCATAGCGCGTTTGAGCAAACCCAACCGGGTTAAAGGGCAGGCAGAGCTTCATGCACTCGTTCTTTTTGCCCCACCAGTACATATCCAGCTTGATTTCAATGATGTCCAGCGACTTGTAAAATACGAAATGTTTCAAAGTGCGCGCACCGAAGATGGATGTTTCCACACAAACGCTGACGGAAACATCGTTCGCCTCGTCGATGAAGACCTTGCAGGGGCTGTCCGAATCGCGCACCTGGACGCCCGTGAAATCATAGGTGACGTACGATCCTTCCTCCGCCATGGAAATGATTTCCCCAAAGCGGGTGGCGGTTGTGTTGCCGACAAGCTCACGGGATAGCCGCTTGTCAAACAGCGACGCGACTGTGCCGCTTGAATGGTCAAAAGCAGCGCGGTAATGGGGTGTTTCCAGCAAAAGCTGCCCGGCGCATGTGATGGTGTCAAACCATGAAGTGCCATGATGCACCTTGGTGCTTTTGACAACGTAGAACATCCTGTAACCGGAAGAAGGCAGCCCTGTGGCGGTAAACCGCAAGGTGTCGCCATCGAGCACATGCTCTGCCTTACGGCCGGCCGCATCGACCACATCAAAAGCATAAGCCTTGATGTGAGGTATGCTAGCCACATTCACGCTGGCAAGCGCGTCCCGATCCCATGTCAGCGGGTTTACCACCGTCACTGCGCTCAGGATATCCCTATCCTTAAGGGTTTCGGGTGCGGCAATATGGCCGGTGAGGTTTGCCATGGCGCTTTTTTCGATACGCTCGCTGTATGCATGCGAATGCTGCTTGATAATGTCGCGGTCCAGGTCGGTTTTGGGCCCGCCGAATCCCGAATAATTATGATCCTGTGTAAACATTTCCGCCTTCCAGGCCTCATACATCTCCAGGCCATCCGGGACGGGCTTGGGCTTGATGTCGCCCTTGAAGCGCCCCAGCGCGATCCACCAGTCGGCCTCACCGCCGGGCACCGATACCTTTTCGCCCAGCAGAAGCCCAAAAGACGCCAGCTTTTCCAGCGACAGGAGATAGTTTTCCTGGGCAAAGCTCTTTTGGAAAGCACGGACATTGCCCGCTACCACGCTTGCCCAGCCAACCGGCCATTCACCGCTGATTTGGGGCAGTGCTGCCTGAAGCGCAGGCTCACGATCGTACTGGTTAAAAACAACTGTCGGCGTGGCGATGTCAAAGTCAATCTCGGGATAATCTGCCTTGAACTTTTTTAGCGCCGGGATGATGGCATCATCAGCCATCTGCAAATCGCCGTAGCCGCCCCGCATCACGTAGTACGGCGAGACCTTGCCCATGTTGTTGCCTTTACCGATGCTGCCGATTTCACGGGCAAGGCGCTCGTCGCTGACCTTGCCGTAGGAATAGCCTACCGAGCAGTAAAGGATCTTTGTCCTGTCGGGTGCGGCCCAATTGTATACGCCAAGCGGCCCCCGCGCACGTATGTAATACTTGATGCCGGACAAGGCGCAGATTTGCGGTATCTGCGGCGAAAGGCCGGGCAAATCCGAATGGCATGTGCTCAAGGCCCGGTAATTCAGTTCCTTTTTCAGATACCGCTGACCATAAATGTGGTGGCGCGCAATGGATTCGCCGCCGTGCATGTGCTCGTAGCGGTCCACATAACAGCCAGCAATTTCAAAACGCCCCTCATCCAGCAGTTTTTTGAGCGTCTCCTTTTTTTTAGGGAAATGCTCCAGATAATACTCCGTAAAGACGGTTGACTCAATGTAAAAGCAATATTCCGGGTACTGCTGACACAGTTCCATCGCGCGGTTGATGATGTCGCAACCTCTGTCCAGACAGTCCCGTGGCGGGGCCATCCAGTAAAGATCCATATGGGAACCCATCATAAAGCTGATTTTGATTCGTGTCTTCGGATCGTTCATTGTCTTTCACCCTCCTTGAATCGGATGCGCAGCGTTTTGATCTCATAGGGCCGGACAGGCACATGTACCAGGTGGCCCACATGCTCTGCCGGACCGGTTTCCTGCTCCAGCAAGTCAACCTGGCAGCAATCCATAACCGGCAGCGGGCAGGCGACAGTCACATCGCCCGCTGCGCCGTCTGTTTCGTAAAAGCGTACAATGACATCGCGCGCATCGCTGTAGGCAGGCTTGATCGAGGAGACGACGACTTTTGCGCCTGAAACCGCAAAGAAGGATTTTTCATCGTCCGAAATCACACCGGCATGCGGCTTGCACAGACGCATCAGGGGCGGTGTTGCCGCTTCCCAGCCAAAACGCTCGGGCCGCCCCTCCTGCGCATGGGGCCTTATGGCATAATCCCAGCAATGGTGGCCTTGATTGAGCACCCATACGTGCGGATCACCGCAGCTTACCCCTGTGCGTAGAAGGATCGGCTCAACCCGGCTGTCATCGATGAAGACGGCAGGGATGGAGGTCGCCAACGTGATGCCGAATCCCTCATACCCCACATCCACCCACTTTTCTACATCGCGGATGTGTTTGCGGGAATGGGCGTCGATCTCGTCGGGATTGAATGTGCCCACACCAAGCACGACGTTGTCTTCAATGCCCTGCATCATGTTCGGCCATGTCATGGCATAATATGGCACGCCGTATCGCGTGCAGCGGTAATCTCTTTTCGCAAAGGGAAGGCAAAGACGCACCTGTTGGTTTTTCATGCCCCACCAGTACATTTCCATATGTACGGCGAGGGTTTCACTGTCCTTTTCAAGGGTCAATGTTTTTACCGTGCGGCAGCCAAAGAGCGTTGTTTCCACCAGGATGGCCGCCGACATGGCGTCTGCATGATGGAGGGAAACGCGCGCATCTTCCTCGCGCGTGCGGCCACCAGTAAAGCCGTAGACCACATCCACGCCCGATTCCCCATAGGCAACGAGCTCCAAAAAGCGCGCACCGACGCTGTTTTCAACCAGCTCGCGCCCCAAGCGTTTGTCGTATAGCGATTCCACCGTGCCGCTTGACAGGTCGACCGCAACGCGCAGCAGCGCGTTTTCTAGTACGATCTGCCCATCCGCCCAGCGGACCGCAACGCTCCTTTGAACTGCGGGCCGCTGCGCACACACCCCGTAATAAACCCGGTAACCCAGCGGCGGCAAGGATGCGGCATGCAGCGAAAGCGTATCCCCTTCCTTTGCCGCGCTCGCCTCCCGGCCCTGGGCATCCACCACGCAGGCATCGCCAAGCGGGATAAGGCTTTCATCGCGGAAGGAGATGGTTGCATCCCTGTGCCATGTAAGCGGATTAAAAACGGGCAGCGCAAAGAGTACTTTGTGACCGTTGATTTCTTCAGGTATATCGATTTTATCAAAGATATGCGATGTAGCCCGGTCCAAAAGGCACTTGACAAACGTACCTGCATGCTGCAATACGATGTCCCTATCCAGCTCGGATTTGGGACCGCCAAATCCGGCGTAGTTGTGATCCTGGACAAACATCACGGCTTTCCACGCTTCATAAAGCTCCTGCCCCAAAGCAATCTTCGGGGGGGTGACATCGCCTTTGAAACGTCCCAGGATGGTCCACCAATCCGCTTCCAGCGGCGCATCTGCCAGTCTCTCACCGGACAAGCCGCCAAGGACTGCAAGTTTTTCCAATGTCAGCAGGTCATTTTCCATGCGGAATATCTTTTGAAAAGCCTGCAAATTTGCCGCTGCGACGCTTGCCCATCCAACTGGCCATTCGCCGCTTAACAATGGCAGCTCCTTCTTGTCCTGCACGTATTTAGCAAGCACCTGGGATGGGGATGAGACGGAGAACTCCATTCCTGTATATTTGGTGTGAAAAGCCTGGATATCGTCAAGGATATCCTCATCCGGCATCTCCAAATCGCCATAGCCGCCTCGCATGAGGTACTCGCTAAGTATTTGGCCATGCTGATCCGGAACCGCATGATCTATCTCACGCTCAAGGCGTTCCCGTGTTACACGGCCATACATGTACCCCACGCTTGCGTACAATATGCTGCTTCCGTCCGGAGCCCTCCAGTTGTACATGCCAAGTGGCCCGCGCGCGCGGATGTAGTAGTCGATCTGCGATAAAGCGCAGATTTGGGGCATCTGGGGGGATAGGCCGGGCAGGTCCGAATGACAGGTACCGCGAAAAGCCCGCCCAAAGTGCTCAGCAAGGAAATGCTTTCCATAAATATGGTGGCGCACAATGGACTCGCCGCCATGCATGTGTTCATACCTGTCCACGTAACATGCGGCGATTTCCAGCCGGTTTTCATCTATCAGTTTTTGCATCAGCGCCTTCTTTTCGGGAAAGCGCGAAAGAAAGTACTCAGTGAAAACCGTCGACTCGATGTAAAAACAGTAGCTTTCATAGCGCTGGCACAATTCGAGTGCACTGTTGATAATGTCGCAGCCCCTGTCCAGACAGTCCCGCGGCGGAGCCATCCAGTAAAGGTCCATGTGAGAGCCGAGCATGAAATGGATTGCTGTCTTTGAGGGGCTCATTCCATCATCCTCCCACCACATTACGGGTTCTTTTCGAGCATCAAGGACTTGATTTCAAAGCCGCTGAGCACTCCTGAAGGCTCATCAGTCTTTTCGTCCATCAGATTGCATACATAGGCAGTGCCAAGACCCAGAGTGTTTGCAAGCGGGAGCTCAAGCGCGCAGGATGTGGCGTTGAAGATGCGTGCGACATAGGCGCCCTCTTTCGCCTCGGCAGGTTTAAGCACAGTCATGACGCCGTTTTCATGTGTATCAAAAAAGCTGTGCGCTCCGCCGGGTAGAGGACCCGATTTTTTCGAAACTGCTGCAACATCCAGTGGCTGCTGCAGTTCCCAGCCCTTGCGATAGACGCCGTCTTCCCAAGAACCCTGATAGGATGTGATCACGTACTGGTAAGGGTGAATGCCCTTGTTGGTGAATTGCACGCCTGTATCTCCTATGTTGCTGACATTGCGCATCATGGTGCCGCGCACGCTTGTACCAGCAAAGTCGTAAGCCGACTGGTTGGATGCGATAGAGACTGCAAAATCCTCGCCTTCCATGGCAAACCACTTTTCCACCTCACGGTAGCGGGCATAGAGGATGTCGGAAATCTCGTCTGTTTTGAAGATGACTCCATGTTCTAACGGATGTCCATAGATCTGTGCGCCATAGGGCACGCCGTACACCAGACGCTTGTCAAGCGCCGCAGGCAAATCGAAATTCATCTTGATCTGAAGGTTGGGAATGGCGCACCAGTACAGCGTGGGGTTGACCCGCAGTTCCTTTTTCAGGTGGTTCAAGCCCACATCGATGGTCAGCTTGCAGTTGAGTATCTCGGTGACGATGCGCACGACCGTTTCCATGTAATTGCTATGCAGCACCTCAACGCTGTTTACATGCCTGGTGCTTGTATCCAACAGGGGTTTGTCGACCACGGTGTCATTGACACTGCAGGACATGTCTTCATAGGCCGACACTTCAAGGAAGGAGTCGCCCCCCAGTAGATCCTTGTCAAGCATGCGGTCATACAGTTTCGTCAAAACGCCTGTTTTGCGGCAAATCTGCACTTTGTAGAACGTATTCTCCAAAGTAATATGATCATGTGTTACCGCGATCTGGCACGCATTGTGACAAGCAAGTGCTTTTTGTTCGCGGATTCGGAAAGTTTTGTACCCCACCGAGGGAACATTCTGCGCTGCAAAATAAAACGCGTGATCGCGATAGAGCACCGGTACGCCTATGCCTGATGCGTCGACAGCACTGTATTCCTTGTCAGGACACAGCGTTTTGTCCTCAAACCTCACAGTTTCACTGCGTACCCAGTTCATGGAATTGAAAACAGCAAGGCCCTTTTCCTTTGCGTCAATGAGGGAGGTGATGGCTGCAATTGCCCTGTTCTTAATGGTGGCAGCCATGGCCAGCGCGGCATTTTTATAGATGAAGCGGTCGAATTCCGTCTGCGCGCCTTCTATTCCGCCGTAGTTGTGGTCCTGCGTGACAAGCTGGTAGATCCAACCTGCATCGATGCATTCCTTGACCGTGGCGGGGGTCTTGCGCAGCTCAAAATACTTGCGTTTGCCACCGGAGTTGCCGCCGTGCGCTAGCAGATGGCGCTCAAAGGCGAGGTCTTGGACCGGCAGGCCCAGCAGCGCGCTGATGGTGGCGTACTTCTCCGCATCCATCAGCGCTGCCGATACCCGCTTGTCAAGCATGAGCATCTGCACGTGCAGCGCCGAGGCATTGTGACCCCAGCGTGACGAATTTTCGCCATCCATTTCCTTGAGTGTGTTTTTGTCCATCGCCTCCAGTGCGGAGAGGATGTTGGCCAGGCGGAAATGAAGCTGGGGATATTTATCGTTCAATTCATGAATATAATCGCGTAGTTTGACCCGGTCACGCTTGTCTGACTCCAGGCGTTTGATGAACGAGTCAGCAGGGCCAAGATCGCCTGCGGAGAAATTCATGGCAACATCCTCGCTGCCAATTTCCCTGCGCACATCACTCAGGTGATCGATGACATCCTTTTCAACGTTGTAATAGCTGTAATGGATCGGGAAATTGTACATGATAACGCTGGTGCCATCCAGTGCTTTCCAGTAGAACCGTGCTCCCAGTTTAAAACCTCTCGCGGCCAAATAGTACTCGATGCCGCTCTTTTTAAAGATCTGCGGCGTCTGTTCAGTTGTGCCGGGCAAGTCGGGATGATAGGAGAGCACCGTGTCCACGCCCAGTAATTCACGAAGCAGTTTTTTACCGTAATGAATATTTCGGATCAGTGACTCACCGTCGTGGGAGGCTTCCAGCTTGTCTATGTAGTCTGCGCCTACCTCGATCTGCCCCGTGTGCAAGAGATTGAGCAAATCTTCCTTGCGCTCGGGGTGCACGTGCAGATAATACTCTACAAAGCGAACCGTCTCGATAAAAAAGTGAAACTGCCCATCCTCCAGCGCATAACGAACCGCGTCATCAATGATGCCCGCGCCCCAGTTAAGACACGTATCCTGCGAGCCCATCCAAAATAAATCCAAATGCGCGCAATGCATGATATTTATGAATTTTTTCATAATCAATCTCCTTTTGTCGCAACCCAATCAGCGCTTGATGACCATGCCACCATCCACAACAACGGAAGATCCCGTCATGTAGCGAGCAGCATCGGAAACCATGAAAGCTACAACATCGCCGATATCCTCCGACTCGCCTACGCGGCCAATGGGAATGACAGTGTTAAGCCGGTCAATGACCTCTGGTGTGAAGTGCGAATTCATGTCAGTGCGTATAGCACCGGGCAGCAACGAATTAACACGTATTCCGTAAGGCGACAGCTCGTTTGCAAAACTCACCATCATGGATTCAAGCATGGCTTTCGTGGAGGAATAGGCGGCTTGATTAGGGAGTGCCCGCAAAGCGTTGATGGATGTGATAAGCGTGACGCAGCCGGGCCGCTTGTTTTTTAACATGATGCCTGCAGCCAGTTGAATGAAGCGCATGGCGCTGACAACATTGGTGTTGACAAGACGGTAAAAATCCTCCACCGTAGTGCACATAAGCTGTTTGAATATCGTAATGGCGGCATTGTTGACAAAGATGTCAATTTCATTGAGTGTATCGGATTGATCTCTAAACAGCGCTTCAATTTGCGCCACTTCCGATACGTCCACGGCATAAACCCACGCTTTTCTGCCCATTTCCCGTATTTCCGCCGCGATCTCCTGCATACGCGTCATATCCCTGGAGACCATTGCCACATCCGCGCCCCGGCGCGCCAACGAAAGCGCTATGGATTTGCCGATACCTCTGCTTGCGCCTGTTACCAGCGCACGTCTTCCCGTCAGGTCGTATACATCTTTCTTCATATTGGATTGTCATCTCTGCTTTCTTTCAATTCACCCTGCTTAACCCTTGATACCTGAAGTCAAAACAATGCCTTTGGTAAAGTACTGCTGGAACAAAGCGTAAAGCAGAAGCACCGGGAAAGCTGCAATGCACATGGCCGCTGCCAATTCCGACCAGCGCGTGTCATAGAGCGTTCGAAATTCTGAAGTGAGAGCCAGCTGCAGCGTCTTCATCTCCGATGTGCCTGCGACAATGAGTGGCCAGAACAGGTCATTCCACCGGGACATAAAGTCCAATACCACCAAGGTTGTCAGCGCCGGCATGACAAGCGGCACGAATATGCGCGTGAATATGCGAAACTCTGAAGCGCCATCTATACGGGCCGCATCGAAAAAATCATTTGGAATGGTTTGGGCAAACTGGCGAACCAGGAAAATCCCGAATGCACTTGCCAATCCGGGCACGATGAGTCCCAGGAATGTGTTCAGCCATCCCAGCGAACTGCAGATTAGGAAAACCGGGACAAGCGTTACTTGGGCCGGGATCATCATTGTAGATAAAACAAGCAGGAAAAGCAGTTTCTTTCCCTTGAATTGAAACTTCGCAAACGAAT
Organism: Bacillota bacterium; assembly: GCA_023415715.1. Classification (GTDB taxonomy): domain Bacteria; phylum Bacillota; class Clostridia; order Christensenellales; family Aristaeellaceae; genus JAEWAH01. The sequence goes on along the minus strand of JAEZJP010000119.1, from coordinate 791 downwards.
AACCTGCCATAGCGGAAAACATCACCGCAAAGAATGTACCCACCACGGTATATATCGCCGTGTTTAAGAAATAGCGCCAGAATAGATTGATGGAAAAAACAGTGCGGAAATTGTCAAGTATAAATTTTTTAGGAAAGAAAGATGGCGGCCATGTGATCGACTCGCCATATGTCTTAAAGGCGGTCATGACCATCCAGAACAAAGGATATAATGCCATAACTACAAACAATAATATTACCGCTACGCATACCATGCGCAATAGACGTACCCACCATGCCACCTTTGTCATTACTGGTCAACCTCCTTGTCCTGAATTTTCAGCTGGAACAAGGTTAACATAACAAGAATAATAAACAGCAACCATGCCATAGCCGCGGCATATCCCAGATTCATTTTGTTAAAAGCTGTTTCCCATAAGTAATAGACAAATACCTTTGTGCGATTTGCAGGCCCGCCGGCAGTCATGACATACACGGCGTCGAACGCCTGAAATGCGCTAATGGCCCCTAGCACCGTCAAAAACATTGTTACGGGACGAAGAAGGGGAAGGCGGACATGCCATAATTCCTGAAGCCAGCTTGCGCCGTCTATCTTTGCTGCCTCAGTGTATTCTTTGGAGATACCCATTAAGCCCGCGCTCCAGATTGTAATGCGGTATCCCAAATCGCGCCATACAACCATTGCAATGATGCTTGGCATTGCCTGATTCAGATCTGCCGTAAAGCCCTGGCTTGGAAGACCCAGTTTGTCGAGAATGAAGTTAAATAGGCCAAATGAGGGCTGATACATAT
>JAEZJP010000032.1 GCA_023415715.1 Bacillota bacterium | reverse complement strand
ATGCTTGACTGCAAAGGCGTAATGCAGCCAATAGCCCGGCATCATGATCTGGCTGGCGGCATCGGCGTTGGAAATACAAACCTCTTCCACCGTTCCCTGCCCGGCAGCTTTAGGTGCGGAGTGGGAGAAAATGCACCGGCGGACAGCATCGATCTTATCAGCGGGATACCCGTGGGCCGACAAAATCTCCCCCGCCCTCTCCCCGCCCAGAATGTGATGTTTGGCAACCGATGCATAGTCCTCTATGGCGGAAATATCGTGCAAATACGCTGCCAGGGCCACAACCTCCCGGTCGGCATGAAAAGTGTATGCCAGCGTATCGGCAACTTTTGCCATCACACAGATATGCTTTTCAAAGAAATCATCCTGAAAAGGCCCTGGCCCACGGCTGCAAACATCCTTTATCCATGAACGCATTTGCTCTTCCAGCATATATATCCACTCCTTTGACATGTATACAGTTCGCCTGTATCATAACAGGGGAAGGACTATATGGCAACATATTCCTGGGATCATTGTCACATGATAAAAAGGGATGGTTACATGCTCTTTACCGATTTAGCCACAGAACGGATATGGCTGAAAAGCATCGCCATGGAAGACAAGGAATTCGTTTTCAGCCAATTTTCAAATGAAATCGTCAACAGGCATCTTTTTGACGCCGAACCAATGAAGAACATTGCGGAGGCGGAGGAACTGATCCGTTTTTACACAATGCCGGAGCCGCGGGGGCAGCACCGCTGGATCCTCGTCCGTAAAGAAGACGGCGTGAAAATGGGAACCTGCGGATTTCATTGTTATGACAGTATAAGCAGGCGGATCGATGTGGGCTATGATTTGGATCCCGCCTATTGGAGCCGCGGATACATGCTGGAAGCGATGCGGGAGATCCTCTTTTTTGCCAAAGCCCAAATGGATGTAAAGGAAATAAGCGCCTGTATCCATGCTGAAAACCAGCCGTCCATCCTTCTTATTGAAAAGCTGGGGTTTGTACAAACCGGTTCTGAGCAGGTATCATTCAGGGGAAAGGAGTACGAGCATTTCCGGTATTCACTGTACTTATAGGGCACTTAAAAAGCCTTCCTTTCGGAAGGCTACATGGCATCAACAAAGTGGCATGCGCCACTTTGTTGAGTTTTTCCCTCACTGCACTGCAAAAACCTGCGGTTTTTGCGGCCGTTTGTTCGGGTAAGGAAGGAATTTCTTCGAAATTCCAGCGAAAATCACCGCACATGTCGCTGATTTTCGATCTAGAATTGGAGGACTTCGGCCCTCCAATACCTCCCGGGGTTTGTTGATGGTCTGAAGCCTTCCTTTCGGAAGGCTACATTATGTAGACATTTGGTACTGTGCAATTAACCGTTCCCATATTCCTTGCCGCTGTCATGGCTGAACTGCCAGCTGATGCCGAACTTGTCGGTAGCCATGCCATAGAGGTTGCTCCAGAAGGTTTCCTGAAGCTCCATATCCACTTCGCCGCCCGCCGAAAGTTCACGGAAGAGGCGCTTGATTTCGTCCGCATCCTTGGTAACGACCGTCAGGCTGATGTTGCTGCCCTGAACATACGGCATTCCGGGTGGGGTGTCGCAGAACATGACGGTTAAGCCCAGGATGTTCAGGTCGGTGTACATGATCAGCTTCTTTTCCTTCTCATCCAAAACCATTTCCGGGTCAGGCGGCGCTTCCCCAAATGTCATGAATTTGGGTGCGCTTGTCTTGAATGTTTTGGCGTAAAACTCTACCGCCTCGCGGCAGTTGCCGTTGAAATTGATAAATAGCTGTAATGCCATACGAATCACTCCTTTGTTTATGTGGTTATCCCAACTATGTTGTACCACAAAACAAGGAAGACTAAACATCCGGCTTTGATTCAATCTACCCCGATGGATCTTAGCAGAACATCTACCTCAAGCATCTGCCGGCTGGTAAGCGGGCCAAACGCCATGGCCTTGGCGTTTTCTTCCGCCTGTTTTACACTTTTGAAGCCGGGGATGGGAATGGTATTTTCGCTTCTTCCCCAAAGCCAGCATAGCGAGCCTTGGGCCAGTGTGCGCCCGTTGCTTGTCAGCACTTCCCGCACGCCGTCCAGCATTTTCAAAAAGGCCGGATCAGGCTTGCCATCCTTGAAATAGCGCACCCAGCCATGGCCCGCACCGCGCACGTCATCCTTGGGCAGGTTCGAATCCCTGGTGAATTTTCCGGTCAGCATTCCCATAGCCAAGGGCATACGGTTCACGGAGGCCAAATGATTCGCTTCGCACAATTTCACCATCTCAGGAGCATCGATAAAAACGTTCATATCATGCTCGATGGCCGAGCAATTCGGGCGTCTGGCAAATGCCGCCGCGCCGTCTGTAAGATCGGTGCTCCAGCCATAGGTGCGGATTTTCCCTTTTTCTACAAGCCTGTCCAGAGCGTCTAAAATGGGGCCGATCCCGCTTAAGGTGATATCGCCCACGTGCAGCAGATACAGGTCGATATAGTCCGTATTCAGGCGCTTAAGCGAGGCATCGCAGGCCCGCTCCACATAATCAGGGTCCAGGTTGACGCCGCTCAGCGTTTTGGTGGATTCATTTCCGAAATAGCCAAACTTTGTGCTGATTACCACGCTGCTTCTGCGGCCCGCCACCGCCTGCCCAACCACCTGCTCGCTGTGGCCTACGCCGTAAGCATCCGCCGTATCCACAAAATTCACGCCAAGGTCAAAAGCCGCGTGCAGCGCCTGAATGGATTCCCTGTCGTCCACACTGCCCCAGCCGTCCGGTAACCCCCCCAATATGAACGGCCCGCCGATGGCCCAGCAGCCAAGACCCAGAGCGCTGACCTTCATACCCGATCTGCCCAATGTTCTTGTCATCAACATACAAACCCCTCCCATGCAACGATTTCACACGCCATGTTTGCCGGGATCAGTATACGATGACGGATTGGTACGGAAAAGCGCCAATTTGCATCAAGTTTTCTGGAGCCAATTCTGTAATGTGATTTTATGAGCATTGCCCGCACATAAAAAGACCTGCGCATTTTACACGCAGGTCTTTTATGAAAAGTTTTCATTTCAAATTTTTATTTAGCGCATTGAGAAGTGTTCCGTCCGCGTTTTGCGAAAGCTCCCAGATCCCCGCCCCGGCCAGCCCCTGGTTTTTAATATAGGCGGCCTTCTCACTCAGGGATGTTGCGTCTTCATATGTGATGAAAGTGGAGCCGTTGAACAGCCAGGGTGTCCTGCCGGCCGCCCCGTAATAGCGGGTATAGGCCTTGTTGCTTAAATATTGGGACACGATGTCATCGTAATCCAGCGACTTGTAACCGCTGTAAGTTTTGTAAATGCCCGTTCCGCCGCCTTGCACATTGCTGTAGCGATGGCCGTAAAACGGAACGCCAACCGTCATCTTGGATTTGGGGAATCCGGCCCCCAGCCAGGCCTTTACTGCCTGATCCACGCTCCAGACAAACTGGGGCGAAGCGTCGGCGGAGCCGTAAAGCGGAGCGTTAAGGTCGGTGTACTTGTCGGAAAAGCCATGAATGTCGTAGGCCATCACCAGCCCGAAGTCCAGGTATTGGGCGATAGACTTCAGCTGCACATTGCCCACGTATTCCTTACCCGCACCGCCGGCGATGGTTAACAAATACTGCTTGCCATCCTTTTGTCCCTGGGCGTCAAGCACCTCCCGCAGCTTTTTCAGCAGCAGGGTAAAATTCTCCTTATCCGCAGCGCGGTAGGCATTTTCCGCCTTGCCGCCGCTGACAGGGAATTCCCAGTCGATATCCACGCCGTCAAATCCGTGGGCAGCAACGAATTCCGCTGCGCTCCAGGCAAAAGTTTCCCGGCGGCTCGCGGTAGATGCCACATTGGAAAATCTTCCGGACCACTCCCATCCACCCACGGAGATCAGTGTTTTCAGGCTGGGATATTTCTTTTTCAGCGCCCGCAGCTCTGCGAAGTTCTTTTCATCCACATCCGGATCGCCCAGGGTGATCCTATTGGAACTGTTGATGTTCGCGAAGGCGTACAGGATGTGCGTCAGCTTGGAAGCTGGAATGTCCGACGGCGTATACCCTGAATAGGCTGCCCAGCTTGCATAGTACCCTGCAATAATCTTGCCCGAAGCTGCGTTGCTTTTGGTAGTGACGGTAATCTTGTTGCTGGCGGAGGAGATGTTGCCTTGAGCATCCTGCGCTGCAACATAGAAAGTATAGGAGGTGCCCGGTTTCAAATTCGTAATGGCGGCTTCCGTTTTGGTCGTATACGTAAGGTATGCGCTGTCCTTGTAGACGGCATACGATTTCACGCCTACATTATCCGTTGATTTTTGCCAGGTCAAATTTACAGAGGTCGTGGTAACGGAAGCTGCGGTAAGGTTTGCGGGCTTGGTTGGTTTAGACGTGTCGGCCGCGGCAGCGGCACCGACGGACATGGCGCATATGAGCAGCACCATCAGCCCGGCGCCCATCGCCTTGATTAACCTATTCGCTTTCACTCGCAAGAAAGCCCCTTTCTGCTAAATTAGGTCTAATTTACTATAGTATATTTGTGCAGTTAGAACAACCCACAATATATGGAATCATGGAAAAACAGCATGAAACAGGGAGAACTGCCGGGAATAAACATCCAAGAAAATTGAATTTGCAACATAAAAAAAACAGCGCTGTCAAGCGCTGATTCAGCGTGCCGGTAAGCTAAAAACCATCATCAACCTTGTGCAATGCCGATCACTATACTGGCAATAAGCAGGAGTGATACGACTAAGATCACAATGTCCATCGTGCGGACAGAAACCTTGATGTGGCTGTACAGGGACTCCCGAATCCCCTTTGGTTTATATGCGGCCTTTTCTTCCGCCTCCATATGAATTCGTGAGTCCCGGCCTCTCTTATACAAATCATCCATCTTATCACCTCATCACCAGGGACTTGCGCACGTCGATGGCCACGGCCAATACAATGATCAAGCCTCTGATAATATACTGCCAGTATGCGTTGACCTGCAGGAAATACAGCGAGTAGTTGATGGCCTGCAATATGATGGCGCCGATGACGACGCCTTGTATCGTACCTACGCCGCCCGTGAAGGAGACGCCGCCGATGACGCAGGCGGAAATGGCGTCCAGTTCGTAGTTGATGCCCGTATTCGCACCGACCGATTGGATGCGGGCCGCCTCCAGAAAGGAAGCGATGCCGTACAGTACGCCTGCCACCAGGAACACCATCATGATTGTCCTATCCACGTTGACGCCGGAAACCGCGGCAGCTTCCGTGTTGCCTCCCACGGCGAACATGTTCTTGCCAAATCTTGTCTTGTTCCATACGACCCACATGACCACCGCAATCAGCAGGAAGTAGATGACCGACAAGGGGATCTTCATATTCCCCAAGGCCAGGTTGCCCGCTCCCACGTCCAAAAAGCCTTGTTCAAAAGTCGACAGCGCCTGAGCCGAGCCGGAGGGCTGGGCTTCGATATAGATGCTGTTGGCGCCAAAGGCAATCAGCTGCGTGCCAAGCGTGATGATGAACGCGTGCATATGCAGCTTGGCCACACCAAAGCCGTTGATTAAGCTTACGATCACGCTGATCGCAATCGCGGCCAGGAACGGCACGATCAGCGGAAGCTGCGCTGTCATGCCCTGATAGTATCGTGAGGAATAGCTGACAGACTGTACCAGCGATGCGGTCACCGCGGCGCTCAGGCCAAGCAAACGGCCGATGGAAAGGTCGGTGCCCGCAAGCACGATGATGCCGGCGCAGCCCAAAGCCAGTATACCCTTTGTGGACGCCTGCTTCAGGATGTTCAGGATGTTGGAGAGCGCCACGAAGTTCGGACGGAGGATGCTCACCGTTACCAGAATCGCAATGAGAATGATGTACAGTGCGTAGTTGAGCAGAAATTCGCTGAATCTTTTGAAATCGACTCTTGTCTTCTCCATGCGCTTTCCCCCATTCTATACATATTTTGCAGCCAGGCGGAGGATCGTCTCCTGCTCGCCTTCAATTCCGTCAAAATCCTTGCCGCGTTCCACTATGCCGGACATCCGTCCACCCGACATGACAAGTATCCTGTCGCATATGCCAATCAGTTCCGGCATTTCGGAAGATACCATTATAATGCCCTTGCCTTGCTCCGCAAGCTTTAAGATCAGCTGATAGATTTCAAACTTTGCGCCGACGTCGATTCCCCGGGTAGGTTCGTCCAGCAGCAAAATTTCGGGATCAGTCAAAAGCCAGCGGCCGATGATCACCTTCTGCTGGTTGCCGCCCGACAGGCTGCGGATAGCCGTGCGCTGGCCGGGCGTTTTGACTTTCAGGCTTTCGACGACCCATTTGGTATCCTTAGACATCTTTCTGTTGGAAAGAAGCAGCTTTCCGTAGGAGGGTATATTGGAGATGGTGGAGTTGAACGTAAGGCTCATCACCGGGAAAATGCCTGTGGCGCGGCGTTCCTCTGTAATGAGGGCAAAACCGTTTTTTATGGCCGATTCGGGCGTTTCGTTCTCGATTGTTTTCCCATGAAGCCTGATCTCACCGCTTTCCTTTGTGTAAATTCCAAAGATCGTATGTAAGAGTTCCGTGCGGCGGGAACCGACCAGGCCCGCCACCCCCAGCACTTCGCCGCGGCGCAGCGTAAAGCTTACGCCATGGCAGGCCGGCTCATATTTTCCGCTCAGATCCTTCACATCAAGCAGCACATCGCCGGGAACGTTCTTTTTCTCGGGAAAGCGCTGCTTAAGGTCGCGGTTGACCATCAGGCGGATGATCTCATTGGTGTCAAGCTCCTTTGCAGGCCGCGTAGCGATCCAATGGCCGTCCCGCATAATGGTCACATCATCGGATATGCGAAGTATCTCATCCATCTTATGGGAGATGTAAATGATGCCGACGCCTTTTGCTTTGAGCTGCTGGATGATCGCAAACAGGTGCTCCACTTCGCTTTGTGTGAGCGAGGATGTGGGCTCGTCCAGCACCAGGATTTTGGCATTGTATGAAACTGCTTTGGCGATTTCCACCATCTGGCGTCTTGCTACGGATAGGTCGCCGATGATCTCCCTGGGGTTTACATCAATGTTCAATTCGCGAAATACGCGAACGGTGTCATCGTACATCTTTTTCCCGTCAATAAACCTGTTCCTGACGGGGAATCTGCCAAGCCAGACATTTTCCATCACATTACGGCGCATTACCTGGTTCAATTCCTGATGGACCATTGCCACGCCATGATCCAGCGCGTGCCTGGGGTCGGAAAAATCGACGCTCTCCCCTTCCATGAGGATGGTGCCTGCGTCTTTCTTATAAATGCCAAACAGGCATTTCATCAATGTGGATTTTCCCGCGCCGTTTTCGCCCATCAGCGCGTGCACGGTGCCCGGCCTTAGTTTCAACTGTGCTTTGTCCAACGCACGGACGCCCGGAAACTGCTTTTCGATGTCGATCATCTCAAGCAGGTATTTGGTCCCCTGGTCTCCCATGAAAATCACCGCGATTCATGACTACTAAAAGGGAAGAGGCGCTATGTAGATTCACACCTCTTCCCGTGCCTTTTAAGCGCCAAACGAAAGCCAGGTTATTTGACTTCGGTAATTTTTGCGTAGGGGATGCGGATGCACTTGAATTTGTCGTCAGTATACTTGTAGTCGGTGCCGTCCAGCCATTCCTTGCCCTGTGCGCCATTGACGGCGATGCGGATGTTGGCCTTGCCCATGGCATCGCCATCCTGCTTGACGGTGGCGGTCATGCCGCCTTTCTTAATGGATTCCAGCGCGGAGTCTACAGCGTCAACACCGATGACCACAACGGAAGGTTCACCTGCCACGCCGGTATTAAAGCCAACGCTGTTCAGCGCGGCCACAGCGCCAAGGGCCATCATATCATTGTTGGCGAAGATGACTTCGATCTTGTCGCCAAAGGATGCCCAAGTGGCGGTAATGGCTTCCTGCGCCTTGGCCTGGTCCCAGTCACAAACAAGGGTTTGACCCAGCTGCTCGAGCTTCAGACCATTGGCGACAGCTGTTTCAACGGAATACTGAGTGCGGGCGATGGCTTCGTTGTTGTTGGCCTCACCCTTGAGCATAACATACTGGAGCGTGCCGTCGCCATTCCTGTCGATGGCAGGGTTTTTCTTGTACAGATCGGCCAGGATTTCACCTTGCATGTCGCCGGCCTGACGGGCCAGGGTGCCGATAAAGATTGTGCCGGTGTCAACAAGAACGGACTGCACAGTCTCTTCAGCAGGCTGCTTGTTATAGAACAGGAAGGGGATGCCGGCAGTTTTGAACATGTCCACCAGGACCTTGCCGTTTGCGACCTCAGCCAGGTTGATAATAACGATATCGGGCTTTTCGCCGGCGATGATGGTGGCTTGCTCGATCTGCTTGGCCATATCGTCAGCCGCGTCGTACATGGTCAGCTTGATATTGATGCCCAGTTCCTGGGAGTATGCAGCCGCCCATTTTTCCATGGCGGCACGGACGGTGGAGCCATAGGTGTCGTCATACTTCCAAATCAGAGCGCGCATGTCAATATCCTTCTTGGCCTGCGGGCTGGCCGAAGGTGCTGCGCCGGGTGATGCGGTGGCAATAGGTCCTATGCTGACCGATGGTCCGGTTTTTGGGTCTATGCTGGCTGCGCATGACACAGTGGAAAGACCTAAGATGAACACCATCATCAGCAATACCAGTTTCTTCATTGAAGGTTCCTCCTTGCGATATGGAATAGCACGAGATCCCGCCAGTCATCCACTGCAAATAAAATATCGCACCGCCATGTAGCGCATGATACGCTAAAGAATGGCGGGCGACTTTTTGAGTCAACGTTATTATTGCCGGACAACTGCCTTCGCATGTGTGAGCATCCGAAAGATGCCTTTTTCGTTGCTATTGGTACCGCGCTTCAATGGCCAGGATATTGTCGTAGAGCATTTGGTTGACAGGTACTTTAAGGCTGTGCTTCTTTGCCAGTTCAAGAACGGTCCCGGCAAACAAAGCCACTTCGCTGAAGCGTTTGGCCTCCACATCCTGGCGCATGGATGGCTTTCCATTGGGGTCCAGCGTGCCTAAAATCCTCAGCCAGTACTGCAAATCATCCTCAGTTAAAATTACTCTTTCCGGTTCAGATAAGGCAATGACCTCCCGCATGGCGGCGATCATGGTATCCCTTTGTGTGCCTTCCTTCTGGATATCGCCATAGCATGGGCCGAATACCGCTACCGTCTGGTTGACGCCCACGTTCATCATGAATTTCCCCCACATGCGCTTTTCCATGTGCTCATCCACTTCATAGGGGAAATCCACGCGCGCAAAGAAGCTTTGCACCCTCTGTACCTTTTCGGGAAGGGGCCCCCCGTCAGGCGGCCCAAAGCACAATCTGCCCATGTTTTTAAAAGTGAGCCGGTTCCCAACCTTCACAGCGTCCATGCCCTGGGCAACACAGTAAACCACCTTGTCCATGCCATAGGCTTTGGCTATGATCCCTTCACTGGTAATGCCGTTAAGCAGTGACAGGATCAGCGTTTGGGGCCCCACCTGGTTTTTTATGGCTTGCAAGGCATCCTTCAGCTGCAGATACTTCACCGCAACCAGAATCAGATCGGCCGGTGTTGTTTTTTCATCCGGGGTCACGAAATGAAAGCTGCATTCTTCCCCGTTTGAGTATACCTTCTCCCTGCGGTACCTTTCGATCCGGCTCTTGTCGGCAATCATGCGAAGCTCTTCTTTTCCCATCCGTTTGGACAAATGGTTCCCAAACATCGTCCCAAGCGCTCCCAGGCCGATGACCGCCACGGTCTTGATCTCCTGCATACTTCTAACCGTCCCGTTCTTTTGTGATTTCTGTTATTTCACGTCCGCCTCGTTGCTGTAGCCCCGCTGTTCCCAGTAGCCTTTATAGTTGGGATCGTCGGAAAGGGTGATATGGTTTACCCAGCGAGCCCATTTATAGCCCAGCTTGTCCTCCGCCACCACGATAAAAGGGTAGCCCATCTGGGGCGGAAGGTCCAGCCCGTTGGCGCCATAGGCCAGGATCAGCTGCTTATCCTGTACTGTTTTCAGCGGCAATGATGTGGTGTACCCGTCCACCGAGCCGAAGATTACCGTTACAGCCTCGGGCTTTACGCCAGCCTTGCCCATCAAATCATTCAGCAATGCGCCCTTCCAAAGTACGGTGGCCGCCCAGCCTTCCACGCAATGCAGCGTGATCAGCCGTTCCTGGACAGGCAGCGCCTTCACCTCATCGTAAGAAAAGGTTGCGGGAGAATTCGTAAGCCCGTCTACGGTAAGGGTGTAGCCGTTCACATCCACCTGCTGGATGCCCTTGATGGAATTATCCCGGGGGCCAACGGCGGGATCCAGCCTGATGCCCTGGTACTCCGCAACCTCATTTGCCCTGTACCGGTTCTGTGTAGCCGAGGATACGCCATCCGCCGCGCTCCTTGGCTGCTGTGCGTTCGTGTTCCCGGCGCACCCGGTTAGCAGAATGAGAAGGGAAGGCAGAACCAGCCACTTATATTTCATTTTAATACCTCCTCTCTCCTACATCATAACCAAAAAGGCTCATAAAACAATAGATAAATGCGCATTTTCTGCTCAGCGCAGATTTTTTGCTATAAAAAAAGGGAGCGTTCCGTACAGGAACGCCCCCGAACATAGAACTTGCAAATATTTGCTGTTCTTTATATTGAACATCAGTCGCCGATAGGATCATCTATCATGGTTGCTACCCTGTATCTATGCATATGGCCATCGTTTTGCGTCGTCATGGATTCCAGGAAGTGAACATGCCTGTCTCCCGTCTGAATGGAGCCTCCGGTTCTGCCCCAGCCCTCATGAAAGTGGTCCTCATAAAAATCCGTGCGGAATCTTACATCATGATAGTGATCATTGTTCCCAAGGGGCCTTGCTTCCCCCGAAACAGTGGCAAAGCGGTGATTGTGGGGATCCGTCTGCGGTTCGGCGATTTCCACGGAGCCCAGCACCTCATGCACATGGAGCTGCATCCCCGGGCGAACCTGGCCGCAGGTTCCGGCCGTCTGGCCTTGGGTATGAGCCGCATTCTCCGCATTTTCCTGCTGCCAGCCTCGATATGGAGCCGCATTTTGTGTATTTCCCTGCTGCCAGCCCTGGTATTGAGCCGCGTTCTCCGCGTTTCCCTGCTGCCAGCCCTGCGCCGGGGCTGCGCTTTCTGTTTCCATCTGCCTCAAATCAGCTTCTTCATGATGCCTGCCAGGCTCTTCCCTGCCGTGTTCTCCCCTTTCCTCACCCCTTTGGGTGCAACTGTTGTCGTCAATATACATCAGAACTCTTGGGTCTTCGCACGGTTCATCAAATAGATTGTGATGGCCGTGATGGCAATGGCGGCCGTGATGGTGCTCGGCCATTTCTTCCGATTCGACGATGACGCTATTTCTGCCTTCTTGTTCCATACCCATACCAATGCGCTCCTTTATGTTAAACCTATACATTGCTCAATGGCACCATAAACCCTATCGCTTCAAGCGCCCGAAGGCGCAAATGAGATAGATTCATGCCCATTATGAGAATATGCGGCGCCTTAGGGAAGTGTGATGCAAATCAAAAAAGGCCGCCGGTGTTGAACCGGCGGCCCCTGTTTGATTTTAGTACAATATTACTCTGCGGTCTTGGTGATCAGGGCAACCTGGACGCCGATCTTGGGCTCCACGGTCTTGCCGGCCAGGTAATCCACAGCAGTCTGGACGCCGATGATACCCATCTGGTCGGGCAGCTGCTGCACGGTAGCCATCATGGTGCCTTCCTGAATGGCGGCAATAGCGTCTTTATCGGCATCGAAGCCAACGATGATGATGTCGCTGCGGCCAGCCTGCTGGCAGGCTTCCACAACGCCCAGAGCCATCACGTCATTATGGCAGAAAACGGCCTTGACATTGGGGTTGGCCTGCATCACGTTTTCCATGATGGACAGGGCCTGGGTGCGGTCCCAGTTGCCGATTTGACTGCTGACGACCTTGATGTTTGCAATGGTGTCCACTGCCTGGTGGAAGCCGTCGCCGCGGTCTTTGGCGGCGGAAGCGCCGGCCTGGCCCTGGATTTCAGCGATCTCGCCGCCTTCGGGCAGCAAAGATACAATGTATTCGCCGGCAATCTTGCCGCCGTACACGTTGTCGGAAGCGATGTGGCTGACGACTTCGCCGCCGTTGGAAGAACGGTCGATGGTGATCACGGGCACGCCGGCCTTGTTGGCCAGTTCGACAACGGCGGGAGCGGCATCGCTGTCAACGGGATTGTACAGTATGGCATTCACGCCGCGGGAGAGCAGGTCTTCCATGTTGCTGACATCTTTGGCAGCATCATTGGCGGCATCCAGAACGATGACTTCCACGCCAAGTTCCTTGGCCTTGGCCTGGGCAGCTTCGTACATGGTGACGAAGAACTGGTTGGCGGTGTCGGAGAGCATCATGCCGATGGTGACGGTCTTTTCTGCCATAGCGGGCGTAAATGCCAGCGCCATCATGGCAACCAGGACGAGAGCGAGGATTCTTTTCATGGGTGTTCCTCCTAGTAAATTATTTATTTAGCATACGGGGTATCTCACCCCGCATCACTAACGCATGGAAAGCTATTTGCGCTTGGAGTAGGCGTCCAGCAGCACCGCCGCCAGTATCACGCCTCCCTTGATGATGGTCTGGTAGTAGCTGGATACGTCCTTGAGGTTTAAGATATTGTTGAGCATGCCGATGATCACCGCGCCGATAATGGTGTAAAGCACATGGCCCTCGCCGCCGCGAAGCGAGGTGCCGCCGATAACCACAGCAGCGATGGCGTCCATTTCATAGCCCTGGCCCGCCAAGGGCTGAGCGGCCGCGACCCGCGCGGTGACGATGATGCCCGCCACGCCCGCCATCAAACCGCTGGCCATGAACCCAAGGATCTTCGTCTTGACCACGCCGATGCCCGACAGGTAGGCCGCGTCCTCGTTTCCGCCAATGGCGTAGATGTGGCGCCCGTAGGCTGTTTTATTGAGGATGTAGTACACGATGGCATAGATGACAGCCATGATGATGATGGGAACAGGCAGGAAATCATTGAATACCGCGCCTTGCCCCAGCAGCTTGAACGCGTTTGCGCCGGCTGTTTTGTTGATGGAAATAGACGCGCCGTTGGTCAAAACCAGCGTAGCGCCACGGAAGATGGAAAGGGAGGCCAACGTTACGATCATGGGCTGCAATCGGCACTTAGCCACAAAAAATCCATTGGCTGTGCCTGCGGCCGCGCCAATAACGATGGCCGCCGCCACTGCCAGTGCCGCCGCCCATGGGCTGTCCACATGCACCATCAGGTAGGCTGCCATGGCGCCGGAAAAACCAAGCACAGAGCCTACGGAGATATCGATGCCGCCCATTAAAATGGCGAAATATACGCCCGATGCCAAAATGGCGTTGGCGGAAATCTGTTTGAATATATTGGTCAGGTTGCCCACCGTAAAGAAACGGTCGCTGAGCATGCTGAATACCACAGTCACCAGCAGCAGGATTAAAAGGGGACGCAGTTTCGTGAGTATGGCCGTGGCTTTTTTCAACATCAAGGATCACTACTCTTTTCTGTAAAAGTGCTTTATGCCAAAATCATTTCCATGATCCGTTCCTGCGTAGCTTCTTCGCGGCTCAGTTCACCCTTTTTGCATCCTTCATTTAAAACAAGGATGCGGTCGCTCATACCCAAAATCTCCGGCATTTCGGAGGAGATCATCAAAATCGCCTTGCCTCTTGCTTTCAGTTGGTTGATGAGCAGATAGATTTCTTTTTTCGCGCCGACGTCAATGCCGCGTGTAGGCTCATCCAGTATAAGCACCTCGGGCTCGGTCAAAAGCGCCTTTGAGAGCACCACCTTCTGTTGGTTGCCGCCAGAAAGGTTTCGCACAAGCTGCTGCAGCGAGGGTGTTTTGATATTGATTTTTTGCACATAGTCCTGACAGACGGCTTTTTCCTTTTTCCTGTCCACCATGCCGAAGCGGATAACGGCCTTCAGAGCCGACAGGGTTATGTTGGTGCGCACGTCCAATACCATCACCAGGCCGTTGCGCTTGCGGTCCTCGGTCATGTAATAGAGCCCGCGGCCAATGGCCTGGCTGGGTTTTTGCGGGTGAAAATGCCTGCCGTTCAGCACAGCCTGGCCGGCGTGCCAGGGGTGCACACCGTAAAGCGTCTGCGCCAGCTCCGTGCGGCCCGCGCCTACCAGCCCCGTTACACCCAGCACCTCACCACGGCGCAGTTCAAAAGAGATGTCGTGTATCAGGTGGTTGGTAAGGCCCTTCACCGACAGCACTGCCTCGCCCGGCTTACCCTGTTCGTAAGGAAATTGCTGATCCAGCGCGCGGCCCACCATCATGCCGATCAATTTATCCTGGGAAAGCTGCGCAACCGGCACCTCTCCGATAAAAGCGCCATCCCTCAAAATGGTGGCGCGGTCGCATATTTCAAACACTTCCTTAAGCCGGTGGGTGATATATACGATGCCCTTTCCCTTTTGTTTCAGTTCGCGGATGATGGCAAACAGGCTCTCCACTTCCTCGTCGGGAAGCGCGTCCGTCGGTTCATCCATCACGATCACCTGGGCATCCAGCAGCAGCGCCTTGGCGATTTCCACCATCTGCTGCTGTGCGATGGACAGCGTTTCAATGGTACGCTTGGGATCCAGATTGATGTGTACCAGCGCAAGCATTTCCCGCGCTTTTTCGATCATGGTGCGCTGGTCAAGCGCGCCGGACTTATTTTTAAGCTCCCGGCCAAGAAAGATATTTTCGTAAATCCGCATCTTGGGGATAAGATTTAATTCCTGGTGGATGATAGCCAATCCGTCGTCCTGCGCCTGGCGCGCATTTTGATACACCACGTCCCGGCCTTTGAACGTGATGGTTCCCCCGTCCCGCTGATAGACGCCTGTAAGCACCTTCATCAGCGTGCTTTTGCCGGCGCCGTTTTCCCCCAGCAGTGCCATTACCTCGCCTTCATAGACGTTCAAATCTACGCCAGAAAGCGCGGTTACACCGGGAAACCGTTTGACGACACCCCTTATTTTCAGAATCTCTTTATCCATTCATCCTCCGCGATTTTGGTCCTATGATTTATACTGTATGATTATGCGGTAACCAGGCACATTTTGAACACTTTGCACGATGTAATCGAATACATAATAGCGGAACAAAACAACTTTGTCAATATACAATGTACGCATTCTTTGGGTAGCCGGATTCGTATCCGTCATGAATCCTTGTCTTATGTATGCGGAATGCCCGTCCGGCATTCCCGGTTTATTCTTCTGTTGTCGATCTGCGAATGAGTTCCACGGGCAGAATGTGCTGATGTGATTTGGCCTTCCCCTTTGCCATCAGAGCAAACAGTGCATCCACCGCGATCCTTCCCATTTCGTCCGTCTTTTGCCGGATCGTGGTCAGGGGCTTGGAGCATTGCTGTGCAATGGATGTATCGTCAAACCCTATGACCTTTACTTGTTTGGGCACACTTACACCCAGCCTGTGCAGCGCCGTAAGCGCGCCCACCGCCACGGTATCATTGGCACAGAAAAGGCCGTCGAAAGCAAGCCCTGACGCCACCAGATCAGCAACCTGCTTTTGTGCCTGATCAAAGGTGATTTCGTCCAGCTTAAGCACCAGCCGCGGATCAACAGGAAGCCCCCCCGCAAGAAGCACCTCCCGCCATCCCTCGTAACGGTCGGTATATGTGGATACCTTCCGCTTGTCCGTTAAAATGCCAATTCTTTTGCAGCCCTTCTCCATCAGCTCTCTGGCTGCCAGGCGCCCCCCCTCCCTGTTGTCGGAGGTGATTAGCGCTGCGTTGGTTTCTGAGGCGCTTACCGGGTCACGGTCGATATAAATGGTCGGCATGTCATGAAGCGGCGCCATGTCGCCGCTGGACCTGCCGGAAATATAAATCAGCCCTGCTATGCTCTGGGCCTTGAGCATTTTCAGCGATGCTTCTTCCAGCGAGTCATTCTCCTTGATGTTGCACATGACCGCCAGATATCCATGATTCAAAAGAGCATCCTGCACCGAAAGAACGATGCGGGCAAAAAATTCGTTGGTGATATCGGGGATGATGACGCCGATGATGTCCGACTGCTGCCGCCTTAGCCCCCTGGCCACCATATTGCGCATGTACCCGTACTGGTTGATCACCGATTCCACCCGCGCCCTGGTATCCGGCGATATACTGGGATGGTTGTTGATCACGCGGGACACTGTCGCGTCCGATACACCCGCAAGTTTTGCGATTTCCTTGGTGGACAATGCCATGGCTGATCCCTTTCCATTTTGTAATCGATTTCATAAGCACCCTTTGTAATGCCGCCCGGAAGCGGCATGCACAATGGTGCGATCAGATCATTTTTCGCTGCCTTTATGATAATACAAACTTCTTAAGATAGCAACGGCTTTTTGCTGCTCTATATGCCAATGTATGCATCCCTATCCAATCTCCAGGCCAGGGCGTCAAACGCGGGAAGGCTCCAGCATTTCCCATACATCCCGGTGGATAACCCTGTCCGTTTTATCCCTGATCTCCACCGGCTTAAGGATATCGGCGCCCTCCTGCCACTCTCCGCGGCCGGATGGAACCCTTACACCGAAAGGCTTCTTTTCCCGGATGGCATTCACATAGTCTTGGATGCTTGCTAAGGGGTTGTCAAACACAACGCCCATCACTTCTTCATCCAAATAGGTTTTTACATGGTGGATGTCTGACCCCGCCGTTACCGGCAAGCCAAGAATTTTAGCATACCTAACGGCCAGAATATCATTTTCAGGCCGGTTGGAAGCGTTATAGGCCTCCACGCCATCCACGCAGCCGGTGGATAAGCGGATGGCAGAAATATACTCCCTGTCCCTGAAGGGATGCGCCTGCACCACGCAGCCGCCCGCAGCGTGAACGCCATCATACTGCTCCCTGCGGCTCCAGCGTTCGGCCTCCGGATGATCCAAAAGCCATTGCTTATCAAGGCCGTAAATAAGATATTCGTCACCGTCAAAATGCTCTTCCCAGCCGAAGAAAACGGAAAAGCCCGCCTTGTCCCCCGCTTCCCTGGCATCCTCATATCCGCGGCAGAACAAATGGATGCGCTCCCGCCAGGGTAAGCTGCGGGGCACGGCGGTATTGCCGCCAAAGAAGTGATCGGTGACAATGATCCCGGCATAGCCCAGATCCTGATACCGTTTGATGTATTCCCTGCCCTGGGAATGACCGCAGGCGCTTCCCTTAGAAGTGTGCAGATGGGTTTCATAGATGTACTTCATGATTTACTCCTGCAAAGTCATTAAGTTCTATTTTGCTCACGCAATCAACTTATCTAAACGCTTTTTGATTATCTTACCATAAAACATTATTGCTACATGACACCTGCATCCGAAGGTCCAGGGCTCCGAAACGCCGACCCCGACAGTGTCGGAAATGGTCGGCGTGGAGGAGGCTGGCGAAACGAGCGATGGGAGCGGAGCGAACATCGCGACGATTGAGCCAGATGGGTAGGAAAGCCCTGGTCGCTCCCGCAGGAGCGAAATCCTATAATAGTCGCATCAACCTACGCAGTCAGCCTCTTCATTCGTTTATGACAAATCTGGTCATAAAACATGTATTGCTGCATGACTCCAGCATACCCCGCATACCTGGAAAAAGGCGAAACGCCGCCATATTCATTGTCAATGACCCGCTGTATCCACACATCCACAGGCGCCAAGTCAAGGCGGTGATATCCAAAAAGCATCACGCAGCTTGCCACTTTTACGCCTACGCCATACAGTTCCAGCAATCTTTTCAAAAGCGCTTCATCGTTCAGGCTGTCAAGTGAGCCAAGGTCCGTTTTCCCCGCAGCCACCGACCGCGCTGCGGCCTGAATATATGGCGCACGGTACCCCAGGGAGCAGGAAGCAAGCTCCTCAAGGGATGCTTCCGCAAGCCTTTGGGGAGTGGGAAAGGCGTACTCCTCCCTCTCTTCCAACATCATCCGGCTTCCGAAGCGGCGGCACAGCTTTTCGATTCCATCGCGGATGGCAGGGATGCTTTTGCGTTGGGATAGGATAAAGCTTATCAGCACTTCCCAGGGATCCTGGCGTAAAATGCGCAGCCCCTGTCCCGCCTTGGCCGCATGGGCAAGATATGCATCCTCCCGGTCCACGGCGCTTAAAAACACGCCGTAGTCGGTGGAAAGATCGAAATAATCCTCCCATACAGCATGGAACTCCTCCTGCGTACAGAAGAAGCCGAATCTTCCGTCTCCCAGCGAATCGATCAGAAGGCGCCTGCCCCGCTGGATGACCTCCACCCGGCCGGCCGCAGCAATGCGCATGCGGAAACATTGGCCGCTTTCGGCGATCGCCTCCGGATCAAAGTGTTTTATAGAACGGATAAACATTGAGCGTACTCCGATGTTGTTTTGATGAAAAACCAGGCCTGCACAATAGGCCGCAACCCATTATACAGGATTGCGGCTCCTGTGGCAAACACCTATGTGGTGCGGTAGTATTATACTGTTCAATGTTATATTCCGTAACCTCTATTATTGTCAAGCCACCGGTAATTCAACATTCCTGCCGCGCATATACATTCATGAGCCCTGTTGCCCTCCCTATACAGGCGGTATATAATCAAACCCGGGGAGAGTGACACGCATGAAAATCCTGCTGACCGCCTTTGAGCCTTTCGGGGGAGAAGGAATCAATCCGGCCCTGGAGGCCGTGAACCTGGTATCCGGCCAAATTGCCGGCGCGCAAATCATGAAGCTTACGGTGCCTACGGTGTTTGGCCTGGCAGCTCACGTGGTAACGGAAGCCATAAGGTCCCATCGCCCACAAGCAGTGGTGTGCGTGGGCCAGGCGGGCGGGCGCGTAGCCATTACGGTGGAGCGGGTGGCCATCAATATAGAGGATGCTTCCATACCCGACAACGCTGGGATAACCCCGGTGGATAGACCCGTCATACAAAGCGCTCCCGCGGCGTATTTTTCCACGCTGCCCATCAAGGCCATGGTGAAGGCCATCAGGGAGATTGGGCTGCCCGTGTCGGTATCCAACACGGCAGGCACATTTGTCTGCAATCACCTGATGTACGGGGTCTTGCACCTGCTCGGAAACGAATTTCCCGGAACGATGGGCGGCTTTATCCACGTGCCGTACCTTGCGGAACAGGCGGCCCAAAAAGCGGAGCCGGCGTTCGGCATGGCCCTTCAGGATATCATACGGGGGCTGGAGGCCGCGCTTGATGCCGTTGTTACGGTCCTTGCGCAGAACAATCAAGGAACAAATGAAATATTATAGCAATTGATTTCCATGATACAGGCATAACACCAATGGATAAAATGACTGCCTTTTACCTCCTTCCGCCGCCTGCAGGCGGCACCATCCCATCTGGTTCAATCGTCGTTCTGACTCGTTGCTCCCATCTGGCTCAATAGTCGCATTGCATCGCTGCCGCTTGCACTGCTCCTTTTCGCCAGCCTCCTTCATCCCTCCCTTATCCCTCCATCTGGCTCAATCGTCGCACTGCTCACTGCGTTCGCATTGCTCGTTTCGCCAGCCTCC
>JAEZJP010000204.1 GCA_023415715.1 Bacillota bacterium | reverse complement strand
ATGTGCAGCAGTGCCATCTCCTCGATGGCCGCCATAGCGATGTTCAAGTGTTTCGTCGCCAGGCTTGGCTTGTTCAACTCAAAATAACACATGCCGACAGGCAGGTTGATCAAGCTATAACAGGCTTGTGCCTCCTCCTTATAGCTGGAAGACATGATTAGTGCCTGGCTGCATTTGCCCAGCACCTGCTGAAACTCGCCGAGGTTGAAACGGTTGAGCATTTCGTTCACAAAGGACACCACGGCCGGAAATGGCATTCCATTTGCCTGAAAAATACCATGAGCCCTGCAAAAAGCTTCCGCCGCCTGGCGATATTGCTCCGACCCTGCCAATATCTGTCCGTATGTCAACTGTGCGTTGCCCATGTAGAGCGAAGCGTCCTCCTGCGGCAGCACATCCACAGCCAGTTTGGCAAAGTAAAGCCGCTGGCTGGTGTCTATATGAAACCCGGAAATCGCCTTGAGATCATAAAACAAAGCGTTTTCATGCGCATCAAGCTCGGGCTGGCGGATAGTTTCCATCAACGCTGCCGCCATGCCGTTATCACCACATAAAAAGGCCAGCCACGCGACGACCAGCCGGGGCAGCTGCTGCGGGCAGGCAATCATGTTTACCCCGCTTAATATCTGATAATATGCGGTAATGTGGGGATCTGCCAACAGGGTGCCGACATGATCCGCCACATACCGGTATATTTGCTCGGGGCTTTCCGTGCTGACCAGTTGCTTCAACGTATTCAGCTTTTCGCTTGTACTCATTACCGCACCCAAATTCGAGAATTCCATATTATTGTAGCAGAAAAAACGGTTTATGGATAAGGCCGTTTGAAGAACTACAGGCTGCGGCAAAAAGACTATATCGAGCGAAAAGACGCACTCATCGTTTTCATGAATGCGTCTTTACTCGGTTTGTACGATAGCAATAGGCCGATGACGATGTGTCAGATATTAACGGTAGGTTTCTGGCAGCACGGTGTCGATCATCAGGCTGTGAAACAGGGCAGCTTCTTCCCATATCATGCCATGGCCGGAATTTTCAAAAAAGCTGAGCCGTTTACTTGGAGCGGCAATCCGGTTGAAATACTCCTCAGGTATCTGGAACGGATTATTCATGTCATGCCGCCCCAGCACCAGGTAGACAGGCAGTTCGAATTGGGTGGCATCCTGGCGGAAATCCATGTCTTGAAGCTGAGGGTAAACCGCATTGAAGGTGTTCATCAAGCCCAGCAGATAATAGGCGCGGTCCAGCCAGCCATACTCGGACTGCTTGAGCATCAGCTCAAGGATGTCTCCATTCCGGCGATAATCCTCATCCTTGATGTTGGGAGCCTCATAAACGGCATACTCGCGGCCAAAGAGGGTGGCGTAGGGCTTGATTGGGCTTTTGCCCATATAGGGCGGCCTGCCCTGCGTCTCCAGCGTCTGAGCAAACGCATTGTCGCCTGTCTTGCGGGAATGATCCAGCACCATGTCATAGATGATCTGGTCGGTTTCCAGAATATCGACCATTTGGGCTGTGCCGACATAGGCATGAAACAAATCCGGACGCTGCTGAACCGCCCGCACGCCAATGATGGTTCCCCAGGAATGCCCGACCAGGTATATCTTCCGCTCGTCAAAGCGCGAGCGCAGCATTTCAGACAGTTCAAGAACGTCTGAAGTGTACTTCTCCAGCGTCAGGTCGGAGGGAGGGTTGAACGACGGGTAAGATTTGCCACAGCCCCGTTGTTCCCAGATGACGACTACAAAGTGTTCCTCCAGTTCCCGGTTAAAGCGCAGCACGCGTGCCGCCTCGCTTGCGCCCGGGCCACCGGAAAGAAACAGCAGTATCGGCTTGTTCACATCCTGGCCGCGAACGATCAGCCATTGGTCCACGCCGCCCAGTATGACCTTTTCCAGCGTGGCTATGCTGCCGGGCAGGGGCTTGCCGTCCGCGTTGAGGATGGCAGGGGTGTGAGCCGCCAGTTGCGAACCGAGTATAAGCGCAGCAACCAGGGCCAGGCTGGCCAGCAGAAACGCCCCTTGACCACCAAGGTTTTTACGCCTTGCAGAACGATTTTTGGAAAATGCCATCAATGCCAGGGTTACCAAAATGGCCAGCACAGTTATGGCAGCGGCAAGCGCCAGCGCACCCAGCACGGCCAGTTCAAGCCAAGCCGCAAGCTCAACCCCCAACAGCTTGCGGAACAACAAAAAGTAGACCACGACGACAAGCGCGGCAGCCAAAGGGTACAAAAGCCATTTTTTTCTGAAGATACTGGGTATTTTCATTTTGCTTCCCTTTCTTGTTTATTGAAATTGTCTTTCGTAAAGGCCCTTTTTCTTTACGTGTTTTTTCGCAATTCGAACAGCATCTATAAGGCCATGCTTCACCGAGACCGCTTGTGCAGGACAATTGTATTGGCAAAGACTGCAATGAATGCACGCATTGTCTTTAACCACAACCACTCTTCCGTCTTTCATATTAAAAACATTCATCGGGCAGACCGCGATACATTTCCCGCATGCAATGCACGCATTGTCTACATGGACATGGCTGCCTTTGGGCACAAGGCTCAAATCCTTATGATACTCAGGCAAGATTTTAGCAACAAATCTGATTGACTTCTGTTCATCCCTTTCGTTCGGTCTGCCTTTGTTACCGCCACCTATCATAATAAAGGGTCCTGTGCAGTCAAACCTTCTTGAGTCAAACTCGCCAAGCACGGGGATTCCTCTTTTTATTAATTCCAGTTTTAGCGTGGCATGGTATTTACCCAGGATAGGGCTTCCATGCGTTGAAAATATGAAGGCCTTTTGATTTGGTATTAACCGGCTTGCCACGTCAATTACCCGCGGATGGTGGGAGGTAAAATAGATCCCCGAGCCCAACCCAATGATCTTGTACGGTGACAAATCCATCGACGAAGCTTCATATGAATTTACCACTTTGCAATTAAGCTCATAAGCCATCGCTTTTGCCAAACGCTGTGTATTGCCATGATACATTGATTCGCAGATTATGATTGCTTCCTTGTTCATTGGTACATTCCTTTCAATCTCTTACTGCCGCTTTATGGCAGCCCAATTTCTCTGCCAACGGTAATGTAGCGATAGGATTTCTCGAAGGCTGCCTCGAAAATCTGGAGCACGCCCCCCGTGCTGTCATGAGGAGAAAGAGCAACGAGCTCTGGATTGCGAAGAGCCAGGAAATCAAGGTGCGGCTGCAAGGCATCTTTGCCGGCTTTCCCGTAATGGAATCCACCTACAATACCGATTACCGGTTGTGAAAAAATCGCTTCTGCACGCTGAATGATTCTCTCCAGCGTGGGATGGCCGCAGCCGGTGATAATCACCAGTCCCCTACCCTCCACGTGTACGACGATCGATTGCTCCCAACCCAGCGGTTCCCAAAGACAGAATGGGAATGGCTGAACATAAGGCTGCCGGCCCAATGTTGCCACCCCTGGGGCGATAATCATCGGATCAAGCGCAAGTTCAGGCTCTATCCCTGGGATGGACAGCTTGACAGGCAAATAGAGTTTCAACCCCGACAGGTTATCCTCTTGGCCGCCTGTTGATAACGTGCCTTGCATCCAATTCTCTGCACCGCCTACATGGTCCGGATGGTTATGAGAAATCACCAGGGCGTTCATTTCATTCATCTCAACGCCCAGTTGCTCCATATTGTGAAGCAGCGGTGATGGTTCCAGATTCCCTTCGTTATTACCCAGGTCCAAAAGGACACGCGCATGATCTGTCTTAATCAAGTAGGAAATTCCATGCCCGGTTTGCACTTCGTTGGAGCCCGCCCAAGCCTCAAACAGGGGCAGGATGCTCAGTGAGTCCGTACTGCCCAACTTGGATGCGTCGAAGGTTTTTGTTATCACTTCTTTTTTGTTTACCTCATGATTCGCCCAGACCAACCTGCCTGCAACGACGGCAGATAAAACAACGGCTACAGTGACTACAATCAAAGCTGCAGCCTTCATTCTTCTCAAAATCATTTGGATATCCCTTCCTATCTTCGGCAATTAATGTTTGTTCGTCTCTTTACAAATACAAATACTGATGATGGATGTGCCTTCAGTTTATAGAAAAACAACAAAAAAAGCGCCTACCCAAAGATAGGGTAAAGGTTAGGGTATGGATACAGGTAATAATCCAGCCAAAATGACAGCCAAATGTCGTATAATGTTGCTCGTGAAGAGGAGGAAACGAAATGAAATCCATATATTCGATACATACGCCGCTGGGAATGCTGCACGCCGAGGAAGAGGACGGCCGCGTGACGGCCGTGCACCTGCCGGGGCTGCCCCACCCGGCGCCCGAGGGCAAGCCCCAGACGGACCTCGCCCGCGAACTGGACGAGTATTTTGCCGGCAAACGCAAGCACTTTGACGTGCCGCTGGGGTTTGACGGCGCGCCGTTTCAAATGAAGGCGCTGCTCGCGGCCAGGACGGTGCCGTACGGCGGCACCACCACCTACGCGGCGCTGGCCGCGGCTGCGGGGAACCCGCGCGCCGCCCGCGCGGCCGGCCGGGCGATGGCCACAAACCCGCTGCCGATACTGATACCTTGCCACAGGGTGCTGTATTCCAACGGAAAAAAGCAACAGTACGCCGGCGGGCCGGAGATGAAGGACTTTCTACTGGCGCTTGAGCAGAGACACAGATGAACAAAGGGCGGGTGACTGAGTACCCGCCCTTTGATTATTCTGCAATCAGTTGTTATTTCACCGTGATCTGCCCGGTTCTAATCATATCCCACAAGTCTTTCCATAACGGCGACTCCTTGTCCAGCACAATGGTCGCGTCGTGACCGAGCGACTGCTTCAGCGCCTGCAGGCTCCGCCAGTAGCCATAGAAGTCCGCGTCCCGGCTGTAACCGTTGGCGTAAATTTCCAATGCCTGGGCATCGGCCTGGCCCTTGATTTGCTTGGAATTTCTCGTCGCGTCGGCGATGAGCTTGCTGGCCTCGAGGTCGGCTTCCGATACGGCCTTCTGGTAGGATTCCAGCCCCTCGCTGCGCAACTGCTGCGCCACCTTCTGGCGGTTGGCCACCATGCGGTCGTAGGTACTTTGCAGGTTGGCCTGCGGCAGTTGCGTGCGGCTCACCTGCACGTCCGCCACGACGATGCCGGCGTCCTTCACAGTGCCGTTCATCTCCACCAGCGCTTCCTTGAGCGCAGCGTTCAACATATCCTTATTGCTCAAAAAGTCGTCTGCCTGCAGCCGGTTGATGCACTGTACCAGTATAGGGT
>JAEZJP010000299.1 GCA_023415715.1 Bacillota bacterium | reverse complement strand
GCTGAAAAAAGGCGCCGCGTTCCTCAAGGGAATGAAGATATTTGGCAGCCTCCCGGACAAATTGGCCGACACCTTGCGCAAACGTTACGGATCCAAGGATTACAACGCATTGGATGAGGAAATGCGCAAGACGTTTGTCAAAATCGTTTCTCAGGACTTGCGGCCGCTCCTTCCCGTAATCAGTGTTTCCACCCTTTTGGTATGGGGCGACCAGGATACGGAAACGCCTCTTTGGATGGGGCAAACCATGGCCAAGGAGATTCCTGACGCCGGTCTTGCCATATTGGAAGGCGGCTCCCACTTTGCGTATCTGGAGCAATGGCAGCGGTTTGTGCGCATCGCCCTTCACTTTTTCTCGGAGGATTAACGGATGATCCATCGTGTCATCTATTTGATTCTGGCTTTGTCGCCCATGGCGGGATGCATTTTTGCATCCAGGGGATTGATTCATTATTTTCAACTGGAAAGCTATCAGTTTCCAGGCTATTTTCATACCCTCCGCCGCAATTGGAAGCGTTCCTATCTGCCGGGCGCCGGCGTTGCGGTGCTTACATTTTCGCTGCTGGCCATGCATGACCGCCTTGTACAGTCGGCGGGAGGAACCGTTGTTGAATTGCTGATTGCCTGTGCCGTTTTATTCTTATCCTGCGCAGGCGGGTTATGGATCAGCAAACTGTTTCAGGATAAAATGGCGAAAAAGCCGCTTGTGTTCACTGCCCGTGTAAAAAGGCTGTACGCTGTTTATTCTGTTACGCTGGCCTTATTGGCCGTAGTTCTTTGGCTGTATGTGCCCGTAGTGGTTCTGCTGGCCGCAGTGCCTTTGCTTATGCCGCATTTGCTGGCATTGGCAGGCCTCATTGCATGGCCGGTGGAAAAGATCATCAGCGAAATGTACTTCAGGGATGCGCAAAGGAAGCTTCGGGAAATGCCGGGGCTTATACGCATCGGCATCACGGGGAGCTATGGCAAAACATCCGTTAAATTCTTTTTGGGCACAATGCTTTCTGAAAAATTCAACGTTCTGGTGACTCCCTCCAGCTTCAATACGCCCATGGGCGTGACCAGGATTATCAGGGAAAAGCTTCAGCCGGGGCATCAGGTGTTCGTATCGGAAATGGGGGCACGTCATAAAGGCGATATCAAGGAAATGTGCCGGCTGGTGCATCCCACGCTGGGCATATTGACATCCGTAGGCCCTCAGCACCTGGATACCTTCAAAACGCTGGATACGGTTATCAGGACGAAATACGAACTGATTGATGCGCTGCCGGAAGATGGGCACGGCTTCTTTGCGGATGACGGCGATATATGTTTAAAGCTGTATGAGAAGACAAAAAAGCCGAAAATGCTGGTGAGCCTTAAGCATGAGAATTGCGATGTGTGGGCTTCCGGAATAACCTCCACGCCGGAGGGCAGCACCTTTACGCTGCATGAAAAGGGCGGGGACAGCATTTTGTGTACGGCAAAATTATTGGGGCAGCACAACATTCAAAATATATTGCTTGCCGCTGCCGTATGTCTACAGTTGGGCCTTAGCCTTACACAGATCGCCAGAGGCATTGCAAAACTGGAGCCGGTGGAGCATCGCCTGCAGCTGATTAGAAGCGGCGGGCTTACCATCATCGATGATGCTTTCAACAGTAATCCTCAGGGCGCCATGGCAGCTATCAAGGTATTGAAAGAGTTTCAGGGCCGCCGGATCATCATCACCCCGGGTATGGTGGAACTGGGAGACAAGGAAGAACAATTCAACCAGGAGTTGGGCAAAGCCATGGCTTCCTGCGTGGATGTCGCCATCCTGGTAGGCAAAAAACACACGATGCCCATTTTTAATGGCTTGAAAGAGGCTGGTTTCCCAGAAAACGCCATTCATCCCGTGTTAAGTCTTGCAGAAGCCACCAAGCTTTTGCATTCCCTGGCCAAGGCCGGCGATGTAGTGCTTTTTGAAAACGATCTTCCGGACAATTATAGTGAGGTATGAGAGGAGGCGGACAAATGGGCAAAATACAGTTGGGTGTGATGTACGGCAGCCGAAGCTGTGAGCATGAGGTCTCCATTATCAGTGCTCTGCAGTTGATGCAGTCGGTAAATCAGGACAGATATGACGTAATCCCGGTCTATATCAGTATGCAGGGTGTTTGGTATACGGGTGAACCGCTTAGGAGCATGAGTACGTATACACCTTTCAGGGAGGATCAAAAAGGGCTTGTTCGCGTATCTCTGGATATGACTCCGGGCTCCGGCGCTTTGCTTGCCTTTGAACAAGGTAAAGGGTTGCTGGGAGGGGCAAAACAACGGGTGGTTGCCCGTCTGGAATGTGTAATCCCCGTTTTCCACGGCATGCACGGAGAGGATGGAACTTTGCAAGGCTTGTTGGAATTGGCTAATTTGCCCTATGCCTCACCCGGCGTGGCAGGCTCTGCTGTGGGCATGGACAAGATCATCATGAAAAGGCACTTTAACGGCGCCGGCTTCCCGGTGCTTCCTGGCATATGGTTTTCCCGCCAGGAATTTAGGGAAGACCGCGACGCTGTGCTTAATAAAATTGAAAAAGAGATCGGTTATCCCGTATATGCAAAGCCTGCCAATCTTGGTTCCTCCATCGGGGTCAGCCGGGCGGACAACCGGGCGGAACTTACGGAAGCATTGGAACTGGCGTTTGTGTATGACCGCAGGGTGCTTTTGGAACAGGGGCTGACCAATCCCATTGAGCTGAACTGCTCGGTGGTAGGCTTTGATACCGAAATCAAGGCTTCTGTTCTGGAAATGCCAGTTACCTCCGGAGCTTTGCTTTCGTTTGCAAACAAGTATCTGCAGGGCGGAGGCGGCACCAAGGGTATGGCTTCCCTGGCCCGCGTTGTTCCGGCACCAATAGAGGACAGCTTGCGTGATCAGATTCAAGGCTTGTCAAAGGATATTTTCCGTGAGCTGGATCTGAAGGGCGTGGTCCGTATTGATTACATGTATGATGTGACATCGGAGAAGCTATATGTGACCGAAGTGAACACCATACCCGGATCCATGGCCTATTATCTGTGGGAAAAGAGCGGCATGAACTACCCGGAGCTCATTGATGAAATGGTTCACTGTGCCATGAAGGCCCATCAGGAGAAAAACGACAACAGCTATGCCTTTACATCGGATATATTAAAGAACGTCAAGCTGGGTGGAAAAACCGGCTCCAAGGGCAGCGGCAAGCTGGCATCTTGGACAGGCGGAAAGTGAGGAAATCCATGCGGCGTACAGAGCGCAATGCATATTCCCAGAATAATTATCAGTCATATGAAAGGCCTCAGGATCCGCCCTATGAGCAGGAGGCGCAGGAAGCATATGGCGAAGAACCCTATGAGGAAGAACAGCCTTATGAAGAGGAACAGCCTTATGGGGATGAACAACCTTATAACGAGCAGCCTTACGGTCAAGAGCAAAAGGAACCGGAACTGGTGTCCACAAGCCAGGCGATCAACCTTACCTGCACACTGGCGGCTTTCTGCGGTTTGTTTGCCTTTTTCCTGTATGTGGCTGACCGGCGCAGTGACGCTGTGCGGCGCATTTCCGTTCAGTCCATTGCACTGACCGGCGGCTTTTTGTGCGTGTCTGTTGTCTTGCTGATTGTGGGAACGCTGTTCCGTATCATTCCGTTCCTGGGCATCGTCATTGCTGTCATCTTCTGGCTGCTGTTCGCTGTGCTGCTGCTGGCAACCATATACCTGAAGGTCCAAATGGCGCTTCATGCCTATAGGGGGCTTGCCTATGAGCTGCCCGTAATCGGCAGCTATGTCCGCAGGTTCGAATAAGCGGATGAAGTAGCCGGCAGGATAATCCGCGCCGGCTTTTTTATGCCGTTTGTGCTTGCACATAATCTATGCTATACTTGATATGTTTTCAGGACTATCATGGAAAACAAGGAGTACTATGGTACATCTTTCACAAATAAAGACACCTGCCGATATCAAGCTTTGCTCTTATAAGGAGCTTACAGAACTGGCGGAGGAAATACGCCAGGAAATCGTTATGACGGTGGCACACAACGGCGGCCATCTGGCATCCAACCTTGGTGTTGTGGAATTGACTTTGGCCGTTCACCGCATGTTCAAAGCCCCGGAGGATAAAATTCTATTTGATGTAGGTCATCAATGCTATGTGCATAAGCTGCTTACCGGAAGGTATGCCGCATTTTCCACGCTGCGCCGTTCAGGGGGCCTCAGCGGTTTTCCAAAGCGGGAAGAAAGTGAATACGACTGCTTTGAAACAGGACACGCCTCCACGGCTATATCCGCCGCGTTAGGCTTCGCCCGCGCAAGGGATATGCAGGGTCAAAAACATCATGTAGTGGCCATTGTGGGAGACGGCGCTATGACCGGCGGCCTTTGTTATGAGGCCATGAACGATGCCGGAAACAGCAAGACGCGGCTGATTGTGCTTCTGAATGACAATGAAATGTCCATTGCCCGCAATGTCGGCGCATTGGCTACTCATCTTACAAATCTGCGTGCCAGTAGGGGATGGAACAAGGCCAAACGGGCCGTAGAGAAAAGCCTCAAGCGGCTACCCGTGGCCGGGCCGAAAATCCATAAGTTTCTGACCATCATCAAAAATGCACTCAAAGGCCTGGTGGTGGATGAAGGCTTCTTTGCGGCGCTGGGTTTTCATTATCTGGGGCCCATTGACGGCCACAATCTGCAAAACCTGGAATACACCATTGCCCGGGCCAAGGAGTTTGACGAGCCCGTTTTGATCCATTGCATTACCCGCAAAGGATATGGATACCAACAGGCGGAAAAGAAGACGGAGGCATTTCATAGCACGCCGCCGTTTTTCATGGACAGCGGGGAAATGCGAAAGCAGCCAAGCCGCCCCTCCTACGGGGAAATTGCTGCGCAGGAACTGATACGCTCAGCCTCCCAGGAGGAAAAGACAATCGTTCTTACCGCCGCCATGCCCGGCGGCACGGGGATGCATCTGTTTGCGAATGCTTTCCCCACAAGAATGCTGGATGTGGGTATTGCAGAGCAGCATGCCGTGACACAGGCTGCTGGCTTGGCTCTAGGTGGCATGCGGCCTTACTTTGCGGTATACGCCACCTTTTTGCAGCGCGGGTATGATCAGGTGCTGCATGATGTTTGTTTACAAAATTTGCCTGTATGTCTTCTTTTGGACCGGGCAGGTCTTGCAGGGGAGGACGGTGCTACCCACCACGGCATCTATGACATCGCATTCCTGCGCCATATGCCTGGTATCACACTTCTTGCTCCCAGGGATGAGCAGGAATTGCGCCTGATGATGGAGTGGACGCGCACAATAAAGACCCCTTGCGCTATCCGTTATCCCAGAAAGTCCATCGTGATGGAGGAGTATCCATTGACGGCCTTCACGCCCGGCAGGTGGGAGGTTATGCAGGCTGGAACGGATTGTGCTCTGCTGGCTGTGGGAAGCATGGTGCCTTTGGCGTTGGAAACCGCTAAAATACTGAGCGCGTATCATATCTGCGCTATGGTGGTGAACGCATCCACCATCAAGCCTTTGGATGAAGAAATGCTCAAAAAGCTCCACAAGACGCCTGTCATCACCATGGAAGAGCATGTACTGACAGCAGGTTTTGGCAGCGCCGTAGCGGAACATTGCATTTCCGCGCACTTTCAACAGCCGGCTATGATGTTTGGTATTCCCGACAAGATTGTAGGTCACGGCAGCCGGGATGATCTGATGGCTTCCCTGGGCCTTGTGCCGGGTCAAATGGCCGCAAGGATCAAAACGGTGCTGAACGGTTCGGGAAGGGCGGCGTCATGAGCTTGAAGGAACGGGCGGATGTAGCGCTGGTCAGGCATGGCCTTGCCGAAAGCCGGGAAAAGGCGCAAGCGCAAATTATGGCCGGGCTGGTGTTTGTCAACTTACGCAAGATTCAAAAACCATCGGACACTGTGGCGGAAGAAGAAACGCTGTCAGTCCGGGGCAGCGTACACCCTTTTGTCAGCCGGGGCGGCTTGAAACTGGAAAAGGCGTTGGATACATTCGGCCCCGACGTAAGCGGTGTAGTCGCCATGGATATCGGCGCAGCTACCGGTGGGTTTACCGATGTGCTTTTACGGCGGGGTGCCGCCCATGTATACGCCATCGATGTGGGGTACGGGCAATTGGACTGGGAACTGCGCAACAATGTTAAAGTCACTGTCATGGAACGTACCAATGCCCGGTATTTAAAGCCGGAACAATTTGACAAAAAACCTACCCTGACGGTAATGGATGTGTCCTTTATATCTATCCGGCTGATCCTTCCCGTGGCCGCCGGGATCATGGGGGAATCGGGCCAATTCTTTACACTCATCAAGCCGCAGTTTGAAGCGGGTAAGGATAGGGTAGGCAAGAAAGGCGTGGTACGGGATCCTGCCGTGCATCAGGCCGTACTGGAGGAGATCGTTGATTTTGCCCCAAGCTTTGGTTTTCACGTGCTGGGTCTTACCTATTCGCCTATTACAGGACCGGAGGGAAATGTGGAATTTTTGGCTCATATCGCGCCAAAACGTGGGGATACGATCGAAATATCCAGGGAATATATTAAAAAAGTTGTGGATGAGGCACATTTCACGCTAAAAAAGTAAAATATGCATTGAATGATTATGCATTCCATGCTATACTGAATTACCAAGGATAGGGGATATTCATGCTGTTTAAAAAGGTCCTCCTGACCATGCATCCCTCCAAACCGCTTAAGAATAGCGTTGTGGAACGGGCCGTCGGCGTGTTTCAAGGCGCCGGTATATCGGTATGCGTGGAATCCTGCATGAATAGACACCTGAATATGCAATTGCCGGGAATCGACCCGTCGGATGGCTTGCCGGATTGCGACGCCGTTGTTTCCCTGGGCGGTGATGGTACTCTGCTTAGAGCCATGCAATATGCAGTGAAGGCGGATCTGCCGCTGCTTGGTATCAACATGGGTAGGGTAGGATTTCTCACTGAGATTGAACCCAGGCAATTGGCCGAATCTGTTCAAAAACTATGTGACGGCGCATTTTATATTGAGGAGCGCATGCTCCTATCCGTAAGGGTCAATCAGGATATGCCTATACTATCCTTGAACGATGCAGTAGTAAATCGTGGTTCCCGGCTGATAGCCATCAATGCTTATATCTCCGACGATCTTATAGGCCGTTACGTGGGCGATGGCGTGATTGTGGCAAGCCCCACGGGTTCCACCGGCTATTCGCTTTCCGCAGGCGGCCCTGTCATCAGTCCGGACGTAAAATGCATGGTGATTTCGCCCATCTGTCCTCACACGCTGCAGCACAGGCCTGTGGTAGTATCCGCCAAGGAAACCGTGCGCCTGGAACTGGATAGCGAGGACGTCCAGGGGATTTATCTTTCCATAGATGGGCAAACCACAGTTCCACTTGACGGGCGGGACACGATCTATGTAACATGCGCAGAGAAGACAGGTAAGCTGATTCGCTTGAACAAGCCGCATTTTTTCACACTGGTCCGCGAAAAACTCACCGAATGGAGCCGATAATAAGGCCATACCAAGGAGGAAAAAAAGCATGAAGACTGTAAGACAAGTGGCCATTTTAGACATTATCGGGAAAAAGGACATCGAGACGCAGGAGGAACTGGCGGAGGAATTGAAAAAGCAGGGCATTGTGGTAACACAGGCCACCGTATCCAGAGACATCAAAGAGCTTCGGCTCCTGAAGGTGCTTTCCGGCAGCGGCGCTTACAAGTATGCCACGGCCGATAAAGCGGAGCACGGCTTGTCGGACAGATTCATCCGTATGTTTGCCGAGTCGGTTCTTAGTATGGCCCATTCGGGCAATATGATTGTGATCAAAACGCTTTCCGGCAGCGCCAATGTAGCAGCGGAAGCGGTGGACAACCTCCATTGGCCGGAGATATTGGGTACATTGGCGGGGGACAACACCATCTTTCTTGTGATCAGGAACCATGAGGAAGTAGAGATCGTACTTTCGCGCATGCAGGAAATGATGCGTTAAAAACAGAAATAAATGCGCGGGGCATATCCCACGCATTTTTCTTTTTTCCTGGAGGAAAATGGAATGTTGCTTTCTTTGACGATACGGAACGTCGCGCTGATCGAGGAATTAACCATATCGCTGCACGAGGGTTTTCATGTACTCACCGGGGAAACGGGAGCCGGAAAATCCATTATTGTAGATGCTGTCAACCTGGTTTTGGGCGGGCGTGCGGATAGGGAACTGATCCGCACCGGCTGTGAAAAGGCATATGTGGAGGCTCTGTTCGATATCCATGACAATCTAAAAATGAAGGAGCTGCTATCCCGGCAGGAGATGGAAGCGGAGGACGATTTGTTGTCCATTTCCCGGGAAATCTCTGTTTCCGGCAGAAATATTTGCCGTGTGCTGGGCGTGGTGATGCCCCTTGCTGCTTTGCGTGATATTACCGCTACACTCATTGATGTGCATGGACAGCATGAGCATCAGTTTTTGATGGACGAACACAAACACCTTCTTTTCCTGGACAGCTTTGGCGATGATATGCACCGCCAAAGAATGGAAGCGGCCTCCGCAGCACTGGAAGCCTACCGTTCAGGAGAAAGGGAGCTGCGCCGCCTAGTGAGCGAAAACAGCCAGCGGGAGCAGCGGATGGATATGCTGCGCTTTCAACTGCAGGAATTGAAGGCGGCCAAGCTTACGGCAGGGGAAGAAGAAATGCTCCGCAGGGATCTGGAAAGGCTTCGCCACAGTGTGAAAATATCTTCCGCACTGCATCGCGCCTATGAAAATGTGTACGCCGGTGCGGGCAAGCAGTTGAGCGCCCTGGCCTTAATAAAGGATGCCGTTTCCGCAATGGATGGGATCAGTACTCTGGATCCCGAGTATGAGAAATTGAAAAATAAGCTGAACGACCTCTATTATGAGCTGGAGGACGGCGGACTGCAATTGCGAAGCCTGTCGGAAAGCGCGGCGTTTGATCCGGATAAAAATGAGCAAATGGAAGCCCGGCTGGACCTTTTGCGCCGCCTTGAACGCAAATATGGCTCCACCGTGGAGGACATGATCGCCTATACGCAAAAGATAGGTCAGGAGTATGCAGCTTTCCAGCACATGGACGAAACACTGGACCAAATACAGGCCATTCAAAAGAAGCGCTTGGCGGAATATGCAAAGGAAGCCGAAGCACTGACTGCTTCCAGAAAGAGTCTGGCAGCCTGGTTTGAAAATGAAATGATGGCGCAGCTCAAGCAGTTGGGCATGGAAAAGACGCAATTTTCCGTTAAGTTCCTGGCTGCCGCCACACAAAATGTGCCTGAGGATGAAGTTGCCTTTTTGATCTCACCCAACCCGGGGGAGCCATTGAAGCCTCTTTCAAAGATCGCTTCCGGCGGTGAACTATCCAGGCTGATGCTGGCCATCAAATCCATCGCCGCGCAGCATGGTTTGATACCCACTATGATCTTTGATGAAATCGACACAGGCATCAGCGGCAAAATCGCCCAGGTGGTTGCGGAAAAGATAGCTATGATCTCGGTATACCGCCAGGTTTTGTGCGTTACACATCTGCCGCAGATTGCGGCCATGGCCGATTATCACTACTTGGTGGAAAAGAGCGTGCAGGGGGATAGGACCTACACGAATGTAACGGAGCTGAACGAATCCATGCGGGAGCGTGAACTGGCCCGTATGGTTGGCGGATCCGGCTCGGAGAACGATTCCGGGCTCATGCATGCGCGGAATCTGCGCAAAGCATCGTCTGACTTAAAAGTTGGATTAGTCTACGAAAAGCAAAGGAATGCAATTTAATTTGTCTAAAAATAAACTTTTAAATTTAGGGATAGAGTATGATATACTAACAGATGTGACATAAACAAATTGAGATTGTTAATTTCACAAAAGTACACGCCCTTTTTTTATGCTGGCGAAGGGAGGACTTATGTCCGTGAAAGGCACTCATTTATTCCAGGGCGGCATTCATCCTGGGGAAGGCGTCAACGGAAAAACGGTAACCGGCGCCCAACCTATACAGGTGCTGCCACCGCCCTCCCGGGTCATCCTGCCCCTGCAGCAGCACATAGGCGTGCCCAGCAAATGTGTTGTCAAGCAGGGAGATTATGTGAAGATCGGTCAAATCATCGGGGAAGCTGCCGGCTTTGTTTCCGCTCCCGTGCATGCTACTGTTTCAGGCACGGTGGTGGCGGTTGCTCCATGCATGATGGCCAACGGACTGAACGCACAGGCCGTAGTTATCGACAATGATTTCCGGGAAAACTGGGTACCTTTGACGCCGGCCGCCAACCAGGATCATTTGACTGCCAAAGAATTTACGGAAATTGTCCGAAATGCCGGCATCGTGGGTCTCGGCGGCGCTACATTTCCTACCGCCGTCAAGCTTTCTCCTCCGCCGGAAAAGAAAGTGGATACGCTGATCGTCAACGGGGCCGAATGTGAGCCATATCTGGCGTCCGACCACCGGCTGATGCTGGAGCATAGCGCTGTCGTGATGGATGGCGTGGTTCTTGTGAAAAAAGCTTTGGGAGTCTCCCGTGTCATCATAGGCATTGAAAACAACAAGATGGATGCTGTGGAAGCCATGCGTGAGCAGGCCAAGGGGCAGGAGGATGTCACCGTACGTGCTCTGCCCGTTCACTATCCGCAAGGCGGAGAGAAGCAATTGATTTATTCCCTCACCCGCAGGGTCGTGCCGATGGGCGGCCTGCCTGCTGATGTGGGTGTGATTTGCATGAACGTCGGCACGCTGGCGGCTGTTTCCCGGGCTGTACGGGAAGGCCGGCCTGTAGTGGACCGTGTGGCAACGGTGGGCGGACTGGTAGAAAAACCAGGCAATTTTATGGTGCGCATCGGCACCACTGTGGGATCGCTGGTGGAAGCGGCCGGCGGCTTTCAAAAAAACATTCGCAAGTTTATTTATGGCGGTCCCATGATGGGGCATTCCATCAGCCGCCTGGACATCCCCGTTACCAAAAGCTGCTCCGGAATTCTGGCTTTAGGCGAGGAAGCAGTGGAACCTCCGGAAGGCAACTGTATCCGCTGCGGCCGCTGCACAAGGGCCTGCCCCATGCTTTTGATGCCTTTCCTGCTCAACCAGTATTCAAGAGCGGATAAGCATGACGAAGCGGAAAAAGCCAGCGTGATGAACTGTATCGAATGCGGATGCTGCTCCTATGTCTGCCCCGCAAAAATCCGGTTGGTGCAAAGCTTCCGTATGAGCAAAAGGATAATCACCGATAAACGTTCACGGGCTGCGAAGAAAGGGGAACGCGCAAATGCTTAAAAATCTGACCGTATCCTCTTCCCCGCACCTGAGAGATAATGCCACTACCAGGCGGCTGATGACGGATGTCTGTATCGCCATGATACCCGCCGCGGTTGCAGCCGTTTGGTTCTTCGGCCTGCGAGCGCTGATCCTGATTGCCGTTTCGGTGCTGAGCGCCGTGGTTGCGGAAGCATATTATCAAAAGAAATCCCATCAGCCGGTTACCGTATCCGACATGAGCGCCGTGGTCACGGGCATACTGCTGGCATTCAACCTGCCGGCAAATGCACCCTGGTGGATGGCTGCCATCGGCTCGATTCTGGCCATCGTGCTTGTCAAGCAAATTTTTGGCGGCCTCGGCCAGAATTTCATGAATCCGGCTTTGGCTGGCCGTGCGATCCTGTTCATTTCCTGGATGGCCATAATGTCCAGCTATCCCAATCCCACACCGGGAAATTTCCTGGTTGGGCTTACCCCGGATGTGGTTGATACTGTATCAAAGGCTACGCCGCTGATGATGGCGAAAGGCGCTGCCGCAGGCAATCTGGCGCTGTCCTCCACTACCGGTGCCACGCTTTGGAACCTGTTCATCGGGCAGGTACCGGGTGTGCTGGGTGAAACAAGCAAGCTTGCGCTGCTGATTGGTTTTATATATCTGCTTGTACGGCGCGTGGTGGACTGGCGCATTCCCGTTACGTTCATAGCGACGGCTTCCCTTTGCTATCTTGTAAAGGAAGGCGCAAGGCTGCCGGAATATATGGCGGCTGTAAACAACGTGTCTTCTGCAGCATGGAGCCTGGTTTTCTCCAATACCTTGTTCCAGGTTCTTTCGGGTAGTTTGTTCCTGGGCGCTATTTTCATGGCCACCGATTATACCACCTCGCCGATGACAAGCGTTGGTAAGATCATTATGGGCGTTGGCTGCGGCGTTATGCTGTTTGTGATCCGCTCTTTCTCCACCTATCCGGAAGGGTGCTCTTTTGCGATTCTTTTCATGAATGTGGTTACACCCCTGATTGACAGGCTGACATTACCGAAATCCTTTGGGGAGGTGAAGCAGCATGGCTGATAACAGCTTTGTCCGCCTGAAGAATACGCTTACCAACGGTATTGTAAAGGAGAATCCAACCTTCCGCCTGGTGCTGGGCATGTGTCCCACACTGGCGGTGACCACAATGGCCGCCAATGGCATCAGCATGGGTCTGGCGACCACGGCGGTGTTGGTTTGTTCCAACCTCATCATTTCCTCCCTGCGCAATATCATACCGGGCAATGTTCGTATTCCCTCCTTCATCGTAGTCATTGCTTCCTTCACCACCATCGTGCAGCTTTTGATCAAGGCTTATCTGCCTGCTCTGGACCAGACGCTTGGCATCTATATCCCCTTGATCGTTGTGAACTGCATCATTTTCGCCCGTGCCGAATCCTTTGCCTTCACCAATCCGCCTATGGCATCCATCATGGACGGCCTAGGCATGGGCATAGGATTTACGCTGGCAATTACCATTCTGGCTTCACTTAGGGAAATCATCGGCAAGGGCACCTTCTTCGGTATGCAGATTCTGCCCGCATCCGTACCGCCAATGACCATTGTGGGTCAGGCTCCAGGCGGGTTCATCATGCTGGGTCTTGTGCTGACCATGGTGAATCTCATTGTCAAAAGGACGGATAAGAGGAAAGCCGCCAAGGCGCTTGGCGAAGGGGAGGTTGCTTAATGGAGTATTTGCTTATACTGATCGGCTCCATACTTGTCAACAACTTCGTCATGTCCCAATTCCTGGGCATCTGTCCTTTCCTGGGTGTTTCAAAAAAGCTGGAAACGGCTTTGGGCATGGGCATGGCAGTGACCTTTGTTATGGCGCTGGCTTCGCTGATCTGCTATTTGATTTACTCATTCCTTTTGATCCCGCTTCATCTGGAGTACCTGTACACCATTGCATTCATCCTGGTCATCGGGGTGCTTGTGCAGGTGGTGGAAATGGCGCTGAAAAAGTTCAGCTTTGCGCTGTATCAGGCGCTGGGCGTATACCTTCCGCTGATCACCACCAACTGCGCTGTTCTGGGCGTTACTGTTCTTAACATGACCAAGAGCTATAACCTTTTGCAATCCGTGATCAATGGTACTGGTTCAGCCTTGGGTTTCACACTGGCTATCGTTTTGTTCGCCGCCATCCGGGAAAGGCTGGCCGTATCCAAAATGCCTAAGTGGATGGACGGCTTTCCCGGCGCGCTGATCACTGCGGGCCTGATGGCCATTTCCTTCCTGGGCTTCAAAGGCCTGATCAAGTAAAGAGGGGGAAGATATTTTGAGCGGCATATTAACCGCCACCATCACGCTGGGCGGCTTGGGTCTGTTATTTGGCATTATCTTGACCATTACGTCCAAAGTGTTTGCGGTGCCCGGCAACCCGCTGCGCGATGCTGTTCGGGAGGTTCTGCCCGGCGCCAACTGCGGCGGCTGCGGTTATCCAGGCTGCGATGCGCTTGCTGAAGCGATTGCCTCAGGAAAGGCGCCGATAGACGCATGCCCGGTTGGCGGACCAAATTTG
>JAEZJP010000292.1 GCA_023415715.1 Bacillota bacterium | reverse complement strand
ACCGCTTTCAAAAACGCGCTTTCCCTGGCCAATACAACGGCTTCGCCCAAATCCTTAGGCAGACGCTCAAGGGAAGGATCCGGGTTTTTCCGGTCGATGACACCTGATAGGGCCTGGCCGGGATCCGTACTGTTTTGGATGCCTTCCAACGCTGCCTCTAAAAGCAGTGTAAAAAGCAGATAAGGATTGGCGGCCGGGTCAGGAGAGCGCAATTCCAGCCGGGCTTCCTGCCCCCAAGCGTCGGGTATGCGGATCAGGTGGGAGCGGTTGCCGTATGACCAGCTTATAAACCCCGGTGCACCGAATGCGCCCAAGCGGAGGTAACTGTTGGGCAGGGGGTTGCAAAACAGGGTGATCTCTTTCGCTCGGCGCAATATGCCGCCCACTGCCCAAAGTGCCTCGCTGCCAAGACCGCTTACCGCGCGGCTGAAAATGTTCTCACCATCCTTGAACAGGAAAAGGTTTACATGCTGGCCGTTGCCGTTCGTATCCGGCAGGGGCTTGGGCAGAAAGGAGGCACGCAGCCCGTTCTGCGCTGCAATGGAGCGGACCACATCCTTGAACGCCACCAGTTGGTCGGCAGCTGTCAATGCGTCAGCGTGTTTAAAGTCGATCTCATTCTGGCCTGGTCCCTGCTCGTGGTGGGAGGATTCAGGCTGGATGTGCATGGCTTCCAGCGCAAGGCAGATCTCCCTTCTAACGTTTTCACCCTTGTCATAGGGGGCCACATCCATATATCCCGCCCTGTCCTGGGGCGCTTTTGTGATAAGACCCTTTTCGTCAGCCTCAAACAAGTAAAACTCGCACTTGGGCGCCACATGCATGGTTAAACCTTGTGCCGCCGCCTTCTCAACCGCCCTGCGCAGCACCGCCCTGCCATAGCTTTCATAGGGGCTGCCATCAGGATACGTCAAATCGCAGAACATGCGGATCACCCGGCCCGACTGGGGCCGCCAGGGCAAAACCGACAGCGTGGCAGGATCGGGCATCAAATGAAGGTCGCCCTGAACGTCTGAAAGACCCCTTACCGCCGCAGCGTCAAAGGGAATGCCCCCTTCAAATGCGCGGCTCAATTCCCCAGGTTGGATGGATATGTTCTTCAGCCGGCCGTACAGATCGCAAAAGGCCAGGCGGATGAATTTGACATCGTTCTCCTCTACAAAGCGCAAAACTTCCTGCTGGGTAATGTTCATGGCTCGTGCCTCCCTCACCTGTGATTCAAAGGTACGAAATTGGATGGCCCGTATTATAGCATACGCCCGGCTTATATTTCTACTCCGTCCCGAAGATTTTTTTGATGCAGCCATACGGCTGGCACAGCTTTCGCCTTGTATGTGCCACATTCGGACCAATTTTGAATTTTTGCAATTTTCGACTCAGTCTCATGCAGAATTCTGAAAAACACTGCCTGTGCAGGTATCGAAATCGCCTATGATACCTGTTCCATTTTGGCATATCCTGTTCCCCGCCTGCTGCAGGAAACGCGGGATATGCAATATTCCATTCAACGGATTCATTTATGATTCCTGCCGCCAAATATTCCAAGCCTCAAAAAAACATTTGCATACAAAGAAAAAAAGATTGACAACCAACGGGAAAAAGACTATACTGCTCCTCATACAGCAAGGGCGCTGTGAGGAAACTCGCAGCACCCTTGTCTCATTTTTTACGGAATTGCCGGCCGGTGATTCCGGACTTCCTTTGGGAAGCAATCAGCCGCCCAGGCGGAACAAGAATTGTAGGAGGCATTCAAAATGGCGAATGTTGCAGAGCTTTTCGGTAGCATGGTATTCAATGATGCTACCATGCGGGCACGCCTGCCCAAAGAAACGTACCGCGCCTTGCAAAAGACGATCGATGAAGGCAAGCCCCTGGATCCGCATGTGGCCAACGTTGTTGCCAACGCCATGAAGGATTGGGCCGTGGAAAAAGGCGCCACACATTATACACACTGGTTCCAGCCCATGACCGGCATCACCGCCGAGAAGCACGACAGCTTCATATCCCCCGTCAAAGGCGGCAGCGTGATCCTGGAGTTCAGCGGCAAGGAACTGATCAAGGGCGAGCCTGACGCATCATCCTTCCCTTCCGGGGGCTTACGCGCAACCTTCGAGGCGCGCGGTTACACTGCATGGGATCCCTCTTCCTACGCTTTTATTAAAGATAAGATTTTGTGCATTCCTACCGCATTCTGCTCCTACGGCGGCGAAGCGCTGGACAAGAAAACCCCGCTTCTGCGCTCCATGGAGGTGCTTTCCAAGCAGGCAGTGCGTATTTTGAAGCTCTTTGGCAACGAGGATGTGAACCACGTGTTCTCCACCGTTGGCCCGGAGCAGGAATATTTCCTTATCGACAAGGCGCTGTATGAAAAGCGCCGCGACCTCATTTATACCGGCCGCACGCTCTTTGGCGCCAAGCCGCCCAAGGGCCAGGAACTGGAAGATCATTATTTCGGCGCCATCAAGCCCCGCATCCAGGCCTTTATGGACACCTTGAACGAAGAACTCTGGAGGCTGGGCGTGCTGGCCAAGACGGAGCATAACGAAGTGGCGCCTGCGCAGCATGAGTTGGCTCCTATCTTCTCCATCACCAATGTGGCTTCCGACCACAACCAGCTCACCATGGAAATGATGAAAAAGATCGCCGCCCGCTATGGCCTCACCTGCCTGCTCCATGAAAAGCCCTTTGCCGGGGTCAACGGCTCGGGCAAGCACAATAACTGGTCTATGTCCACCAATACCGGCATGAATTTGCTGGAGCCGGGCCAGACCCCCTATGAAAACGCACAGTTCCTGCTCTTCCTGGCGGCGGTCATAAAGGCCGTGGATGAGCATCAGGATATGCTTCGTGTCTCCGTAGCCAGCGCCGGCAACGACCACCGCCTGGGCGCCAACGAAGCGCCGCCGGCCATCGTGTCCGTGTTCCTGGGCGAAGAGCTCACCGAAATCGTGGAATCCCTGACCACCGGCAAGGCCTACAACAGCCGCAGGAAGACGGAAATGACCATCGGGGTTGACATTCTGCCCCCGCTGCCCAAGGATACCACCGACCGCAACCGCACCTCGCCCTTTGCCTTCACCGGCAACAAGTTTGAGTTCCGCATGCTGGGCTCCTCCTTCTCTGTCAGCGGTCCGAACATTGTTTTGAATACCATCGTAGCCGAGTCCCTCAAGCAGTTTGCCGAAGCACTGGAAGGCGCAAATGACTTCACCGCCGCGCTGAACGAACTGATCGTGAAGGAACTTACTGACCACAAGCGCATCATCTTCAACGGCAACAACTATGCCGCCGAATGGGTGACGGAAGCCGAAAAGCGCGGATTGCTGAACCTGACTTCCACGGTGGCTGCGCTGCCCTACTTTGTGAAGGAAAAGAACATTAAGCTCTTTACCGCCCATAAGGTGTTCAGCGAAACCGAAATGCACAGCCGCTACGAAATCTTGCTGGAGAGCTATGTCAAGGTCATCAGCATTGAGGCCTTCACCATGCTGGATATCGCCCGCAAAGATATTCTGCCCGCGGTGCTTGCCTACTCTAAGACCGTGGCCGACACGGCGCTGAGCAAGAAAGCGCTGATCCCCTCACTTAACCTAAACTGCGAGGAAGCGCTGCTCTTAAAGCTCTCCGTATTGACCGATTCCCTCTCCCAGAAGATCGAAGCGCTGGCCAACGCTATGGCTGACAACGGCGCACCCGACCTGCTCACGCATGCCACCCACAGCCGCGACAAGCTTGTGCCCGCCATGGTGGAACTCAGGGCTGTGGCTGATGAGTTGGAAACGATCGTATCCAAGGATTTCTGGCCGTTCCCCACATACGGAGATCTGCTGTTCAACATCTAACGTGATAGTGTTCAATTGTTCATTAGTGATTTAGAATGATATGGGACAAGGCCCATGCCGCGCGCGGCATGGGCCTTGTCCTATATTTTCAACTATTTGATCTTATTCTGCGTGGCTTGCCAGCCAAGATCGATGGCCTTTTGATGGGAAGTGGCATAGTCGCCTATGGCTGCCACCTCCGCCTGGGTGCGCGGGAAGTGAATGCATAGATGCCCCGGGAAATTGTTGCTGGTGTTGTGGTCTACGCCGTGTGGATTATCGTGGGTGGAGGCCATGTATACGCGTCCATCGCTCATAATCACCCATACAGGCTTGGGCGTCCAGGTGTATTTTCCGCCGAAGGCCTGCACCATTATAGCCGTATCCGCCGCAGTCATAGGTTCCGAGTCTGCGTGGGCACCAAGGCTGAACATATGCACCTTCCAGCTTAAGCCCGTGTTGTAATCATAGATTGTGGCGTATGGGTATGTGCGGGCGCGGGCGCGGATCTCCGTATACCAGTTGGCATAGCGCACCTGTGATGCTGTGGGGACGGTATTCACCGGAGGAGCGGTGGGCTTGGGCGTAGCCGTTGCGCCGGGCACGGTTGGCGCTGGCTTGGCAGTGGAACTGCCGAGAATATTGAGTGTCTTCTCCCCCGCAACGCCGTCCGAAGGCAGGCCGTTGTTGCTCTGGAATGCTTTCAAAGCCAGGAAGGTCTGGTCGCCGAACACGCCATCCGCCCTGCCGCTTAAGTATCCCAGGTCGATCAGCGTCATCTGCATCGATTTTACGGAATCACTTTTGTCACCCTGCCTAAGCAGCGACGGAGAGGGGGAAGGTGATGCCGTCGGATTGGGCAATGCCCCGGTGGAGTACAATTTACTGAGTGTAG
The DNA here is from genome assembly GCA_023415715.1 of Bacillota bacterium. Taxonomy (GTDB): domain Bacteria; phylum Bacillota; class Clostridia; order Christensenellales; family Aristaeellaceae; genus JAEWAH01. The sequence goes on along the minus strand of JAEZJP010000292.1, from coordinate 3,988 downwards.
TGGGGCCGGCTACGCCGTCCCGGTTCAGCCCATTGGCCTTTTGGAAGTTAAGCACCGCCATGGCTGTGCCGCTGCCGAAGTTGCCGTCGGCTTTCCCCGCAAGATAACCCAATTGGTACAAACGCTGCTGCAGCGCTTTGACCTGGTTGCCTGTGTTACCCTGCCTGAGCGTGCTCAAGTCAGGCGTGGGCGTCGGCGCCGGTGACGGCGAGGGAGTAAAGGCGGAGCCTGGCACAGCGCTGTTGCTGTAAAGAATTTTCTGCGTTTCATAGCCCGCTATGCCATCGGCCTTCATGCCGTTGTTCTTTTGGAACGCCTTGACGGCTGCGATATCTGCGGCCTCATAATCACTGTCCATCTTTGCGGTGTAATAACCCAGCTCTGTGAGCCGCTTTTGAAGGTTCAACACCTGCACGCCCCTGGTGCCGCGCTGGATCACGATCACGTTTTCTTCCGTGAGCGGCGTACTGGTGGGTATGGGCGTCACCTCGCCCGCAGCGGGCAGAGCCGCGCTGCTGAACAGAAGATTTTGTGTAGCTGTGCCTGCCACGCCGTCCTGCGTAAGGCCGTGCCTTCTTTGGAATGCGATCAAAGCCGTCACGCTGGCATTACCAAACTTGCCGTCCGCCGTGCCGCTCAAATACCCCAGTTCCTTCAGCCGCTTTTGTACCGCCTTTGCAGCGGAACCCTCATCCCCCTGGCGCACCGTTATACCCGGAGGGGTAGCGATCGGAGAGGAAGAGGTAGGTTCTGGCGTAACGGTTATAGCGCCCTTGGGCAAAGCATCGTCGCTGTACAGCTTCGTTTGGGTGGCGCTGCCCGCCAGACCGTCCGCCTTCAAACCGTTCTTATCCTGAAATGATGTCACCGCTAAAACGGTATCTCTGGAACATACGCCGCTTACGGTGCCTGTGTAGTACCTAAGTTCCGAAAGCCGTTCCTGCATCTTTTCCACAGCGTCGCCTATGTTGCCTTCGCGTATGGTCACGCCGTCAATGGGCGGCAGGGTCATCGCCTTGACCGTATCACCGTCGGCGTTGCGCGGCCTGTCTTCGTACAATAAGGCCTGCAGCATGGCATCCGCCTTGCCTGTTACCGGCAGCCTGTTCTTGTCCTGGCAGTTTTTGACCGCGGTTTCCGTTTGGCTGCCGAACTTGCCGTCTGCTGTGCCGGAAAGATACTTCAATTCTATTAATACCTGCTGCAGTGCCTTGACCTCTTTGCCGGCATTCCCTTTTTCAAGGACCTTGTAATCGCTGTTTGCGACGGTGCTTGGCGGCGGGGTGGCCGTTGTGACCGTTCTTACATACACAAAATCGGCCATGACATAACCGCGTGTTCCGTCGTATCGCACTTTCAGGTATTTCCCGCTCTCCCCTTCCACCGTCAGCTCTGCGCCCTTAGGCAGCCTTTCCAGTACGACGGAATCGGCAGAGGCGGACTTGCGCATGTTCACGCTGTCGTTCGTGGTTGTCTGGTAGGGGAAACCGGATACAGTGCCGGTGAAACTATCAGGCTTGGGCGTGGCCGTTGCCACCGCGGCCGATCCGTCGCCTACATATTGCTTCAAGATGTAACCGGTACGGTCGTTGTAGGACACCTTGAAATAGTTGCCGGATTCCCCCAGCACCGTGATGGACGTGCCAGCCTCCAGCCGATCCAGCACAACGGAGGTGCCATTGGCGCTGCGTCGCATGTTCACCTTGTCATTGGTAGTGGTGTTATATGGATAATCCGCCGCCTGGGCAAGGGGTGTAAAAACACTCAGCATCAGCAGGAGGGCAAGAAAAAAAGCGCACCTTTGCCTTAATGTATTCTTTCCCTGTGTCCTGCTCATGGGCAACCCTCCAACATACGTATATCCTATGGCCTACCCATTTTATGACACTTTTATTCCAATGTCAAGGGAATTTCTTAATAATTACGTAATATTTACACTTAAGAAGATGGCTGCTCTCCGGAGGCGGGAGGCAGCTTCATCACGCCCGGGCGCTTTTTCACATGCTCATAGATGAATCTAACCGCATCGTCATATGTTTCAGGCAATGCGTGCAGCGCCGCGGCCAGATAGAACCTGGGGCTATACAAAAGAATCTTGTCTCTGTCAGGCCAGAATCCCACCCGGGAAAGCTTCGTCCAGGGGATGTGCTTTTCCTCCAGCATCCATTCAAACTGCCCCATGGAACCCGGCTGTGCTTCCGGCGGGATCATGCAGATTATGCGCTTGATAAAGGAAGGCTTCACCTGCCATACCTGTATATGCACACCCTTGCCGTCCAGAATATAGCGAACCTCCTCCCGGCCGCGCAATACAAGCGCTGCAAACGCCACGGCCATCGTGGCAGCCGTTAGCATCAAAAGCAAACTCCAGAATCCCTGGGCCAGCAGCGCCTGTACGCCCAATACCCCCTTGCGGCCAAATTCCACACCGGTGATCACCAGCATGAGCAGTATCAGAACAGGCAATGCCACCCTGAATATACTGTTCCAGCTTAAAAAATCCCGCACAGGAGTAAGCCCAAACGACCAGCTCAGCCGCAGGCCATTCGCCGGAAGCTTTTGCCCGCATATGGGACATACCGTATCCGGCCATACTTCCTGTTTGCACTTTTTACAATAGGCCATCACAGGCATCCGTCTTCATGCCCCCTCAACCTTGGTATCACGCTCCCCATTATACTGGAAACAAAAGCTACGGACAAGCAGCCGGGGAGGCCTCATTTTATAAAAAGAGGCCTCCCCGGTCCCCATCAGGAAAAACTTCAATTTTAGAAGACAAAACATGATATCTGCTTTCCGTATAATATGCAGGCAAACTCAAAAAATATGGTGAGAAGATCAAATAAAATAAAGGAGAAAACGACATGTACAAATATTCCGGCCTGAACGACCTTTTGCGCGACAACAAGGAAGCAAGCGCCTACTTTGAAAACCTGCCCGCCTATGTGAAGGATGCCATCCGCAAGCGGGCGGACAATATTAATTCCTTTGCCTCCCTCAAAACCTACGCCAACAATCTGACCCAGGGCGACGACTAGCGGACTGTCAGCTACAGTAATTTCAGAATGCGTATGTTTGCAGGTAGCGTGAGCAGTGAATAATGCATATTGAACAGTGAACAGTATAAAAGAAAAGCGATTTTATACTGTTCGCTGTTCCTCATTTTTCGTTCCATTCGCTCCGTATTTACAGATTGTTTCAAATAGTGCTATACTGTTGAAAACCGACGGGAGTTGTACATATGAGCAAGAATAGCAACAGTTCAAAAAATGCCGTTATAAAGAATTTGGTTTCCAGCAACGCGCAAATTTTTATTGGATATGTTGCCGCTATTACCTGCGGCCTCATCGCAGTCATCGGCACCTCAACTTCGGGTCTAAAAACACCATTCGATGTAACCATGGTAACGATCTTTTTTTCATTTATGTCATGCGGCATATGGCAGATTGTCCGTGGAAAAAAGCATAAAAAGCTCATTGTTCTCTTTAAGGAGTATGCCGCAAGGCTTGCCACGGATCCGCTCCGTTCCATTAACAAACTGGCGGCAGCAACAGGAGGGGCGGCTGAGACGGTAAAGAAAAATATTCTGGCAATGATCCGCAAGGGTTATTTTGCAAACGCTTATGTTGATAACGACCGCAACTGCCTGGTATTTGCGCAGGAAAGCAACGAGCAGAAAAGCAACCAGGTACAGCAAGGTGATTCTGCGGCGGAATATATCCGCGTCTCCTGCCCCGGCTGCGGAGCAAAAAACAAGATCCCAAAAGGAACTGTCGGCGAATGCGAATTTTGCGGCAGCTACCTGTCGCAGGGGTTATAAAAACACTTTTCTAGCCAGCTGACAACGTTCTGAAATGAATGTTATGAAAAAGGCTGTCTCGCTGCAATTCAGTTGCTTTGAGACAGCCCTTTTGTTTTACGTTGTATATTGTCGCAAAAAACCACGTCTCCTAAATAAGAGCTTCCCCTGTCATCTCCTTGGGAATGG